>CACZRK010000076.1 GCA_902783515.1 uncultured Coriobacteriaceae bacterium
ATTGCTTCCCTGGACCTCAACGTATCCGCCGCCGCCGTTGGGCGAACTCTTCGGCTCAACGTAGTAGGGAAGGGCATACTTGGTGCCATACGCCTTACCGGTGCACTGCTCCGTCACCGCGCGCATCTTGTTCTCGAAGTCAGTGACCCAGATTTCGTGTCGGCTCGTGTTGGTCTTGAAGCCGGGACGGCCCTCGAACGGTTTGCAGAGCCAGCCGGTCATGAAGCGACGGCAGCAGCCGAAGCCGTTGGGGTTCTCAACGCGCGCGTCAAACCATCCGTCGCGCTCGAACTTCTCTGCGTATTCCTTCCATGTCATGCCCGTGGACTGGACGGCCTTGTCGAGCAGGAACTCGCCCATCTCCCACTCGTCCTCCCCCTCATTGCGCGTAGTCCAGAAGGGGACGCCTTTCTGCTTGTACCAGTCAGCAACCCAGTCAATGCCATACCTTGCTTCACCCGGCGCCTCGATGCAATGGATGTGCGCGCCGTAGAAACCGTTCGAGCCCTGCGCGATGCGGGTGCAGCCCGGTATCTCCAGCCAGTGCTGCTCCGGTAGCATGATGTCTGCGAGCGACGAGATGGCGTCCTCCCACAGGTTGGCGTCAACAAAGAACTCGAGGTTCTTCACTCCCTCGAACGCCTCGGTCAGATTCGTCTGGTTCAGGATTCCGCCTGCCTGGGTGAGACCTCCATAGATGCGATAGGGGTCGCCTGTCTGCATGGCGCGGTATACCGTCGTCGCGTCGCCGCTTTGGTAGGGCTTCTTCATCGCGCGCTTTGCCTGTTCGGGGTCATCGACCTTGTTCTTGTCGCCAACGCGCAGGAACTGACCCGTGATGCGCGTCGTCTGATCGGTGTTGATCGACGGCGCGGGCGTGTTGCCGCGGTGCCCGCCAGGCACGTCCATGTTACCCATGATGGCATCAAGCGCCTCCATGGTATGGATCAGCTTCATGCCGTTACCCGTGTGCTCATGGGTAACCGAGAAGTTGATGGCGCCGTTGAAGGTGCCGCTCGCCGGATCGTACCGGTGCGCATAGGCGTGAAACGCGTCGACGATGAGCTGTGCCTTGACTCCGGTGGTCTCCTCGGCCTTCTCCGGCGTCCACTCAGCGCAGTTGTCGTAATAGTGCTCGAAGACGGTGCGGCATCTCACGACGCTGCCATCCTTGAGCGTGATCTCGGGGATGTCGTCAGAGAACAGCGCGGGGTCAGTCGGGTATGCGCACCCCTCGACCGTGGGCATGTCATCGGGATCAGGCAGGAACTCGCCAGCGATGCCGGGGCGACCGCTGTAAACCATCTGACCCTTGGCTTCCTCCCAGTCGTACATCTCCCACAGCGACTGGTCCTGCTTCTCCCCTCGGCTCGGCTCATATTGAGCCGCCTGCATGTACCATTCGGAACCCGGGACGTACTTCGGCTTGAAATCACCCTCGCCCTCCCAGAGACCACTCGCGGAGTCAAGGTAGGTGAATCGCTCGTTGGCAGCATCCCAGACGATGAAGCGATGCGGGTCGCCATCCCCCTCGACCTCCCATGGCAGCATGGAGGGATCGACGTCGCACTCCTTGAGTAGGTTGGTGGTGTAGGTGCGCTTCGCGGTGACAGTACCCACCAGACCGACCTTCTTGTATTCCTCGCCTTCGACGCCGGTCGGCTCCATCTCTTCGCAAACCAAGAAGGCACAGTCCGTCCAGCGCTTTGTGTACCAAGCGTCGTACGCCTCCTCGTCAATGGCCAGCTTGGTCCACGCAAGCGCGATCGCTGCGTCGCTGCCAGGCCGAACACCAAGGTAGTAGCCCTTGTCGAGCGCCTGTGCCTCCTTCGCGAGATTGCTCATGCGCGCGTCGATGTTGATGTAGGCGTCGGCATGGGCAACGTTGTCCACTGCCACGCGGCCGGGATCGTCATAGTTCGAGACCTCGATGCCACTGCCCCACTGCACCCACACGTTGGGACGCCACACGTTCTCACAGAAGTACATCTCGTTGCCCGCGCCGGACGTCGCCCCCGTCACCGCGTTTCGCGGTCCCTTGCAGACCTGACCGGGGGAGACTGCGTTCGGTGAGTCATACAGGTAGGCCATAGCGCTCATGCCGCTCATGGCGTAGATGCGCGAGGTGCCGCCGAAGAACGCTATGGACGCACCTCCGTACTTGGCCTGGATCTCGTCGAACTTTGCGCAGGCAGTCGAGATGGCCTCATCCCAGCTGATGCGCTCCCACTTGGGGTTCTCGCCCTTGGGCGTGGTGCGCTTCATGGGATAGGTCAGACGCATGGGATGATATGCTGCCTGCAGCGATGCCTGTGACTTCGCACAACAGTTGGCCATGCTTCCCGGGTAGGACGGATCGCCCTCGATCTTGATCGCGCGTCCGTTCTTCACCGTGACCAGAACGCCGCATTCGAACTTGCCGCATCCACGGCACGCGGTCCTGATGACCTTTGTGTCGCCGTCGCTCTCAAGGACCAGCTCCTCCGGCTCCTCCGCAAGCGCATGCGCGGGCTTGACGTTGGAAATCGCCGCCGCGACGCCCGCGACTGCGGCCGCCCTTACGAACCCTCGGCGCGTCATGCTCAATCCTGGCATGGCACCCTCCCTCCCATTCGCTCCTCCAAAGCTCGCCCCCTGGGCGCGCCCAGGCGCAACGATGACGGCCAGTCCGTCACCGCCGCGCCCACACATGGATTTATCGGCGTAAAACGTCCGCGCCTCCACCCTTTGCTGGTGTGAAAGTACCGTCATGGAACGTGTGGTTCTCACACCAGCTGTGCGAGTGCGTTCACACAAGTGCAGGTAGCAATGCACGTCTGGAGGCTGATCGCGTGTGAGGTATGCCCTGCCGTCATGCAGCCCAAGTGCACGGCCGCAGCACGATTCGTTACAATGTGTTGCTTACCAGATGCAAACAGCACGGTTCGAGTGAAGGCTTCAGGAGGTAGGATGGCTTTCATGCGCGCTCTCGACGGTGCAACCGCCCCGCTCACACAGCATCGCGCTCTCGTCCCAGCCATCGCGGGGATGGCGCTTCTGTGGCTCTCAACGTCAAGCCTGAGGTTCTCAACGCGTTCGGACATCTTCCCCGTCGGGTACGTTCTGCTCGCACGACATGCGATTGCCGCGATCGTGGTTCTCCTCGTGCTCGTCTTTTTGCGTCGGCGCTCACGGCGTGGCATGACGAATGCGACCGTCTTGGCTCGCCCTCCCCTGTTCACGCGCATCGCATTCGTATCCGTGACGCTCGCCGTTCTCTGTGCGTGCTTCGTCGGCAGGTATGTGGACGTGCTGGCGGGAAGTCATCCATCAACGCTCAGCGATCTGTGCTCCATGGCCGCAGAGGCACTCTCGTATCTCCCCATATTTGCCTGGATGTGGGCGCTCTTGCCCTATGGCAGAACGGCCACGCTCGCAACGCTTGGCGCCAGCGTCCTCGCGCTCAGTGGGCTTCAGCTGATCCTCTCGTGTTTTCAGGAGCTCCCTTACCTCATACTCGTCTGCCTTTCGCCCTTGGCAGAGGCAGTCCTATACGCACGCTTTTCAACGGCGGCCTCAATCGATTCTGCGGGAGCCAGCGATCACGTCCCCACGCCCACGCACGATCAGCGTGGCGACGCCCCCCAGCCCATGGTCACGCACGCCGGCGCGCGTATGTCAGCCGTCCTGCTCGTTTTTATACTCTGTATGCAACTCACTGCTGGTCGCATTATCTTTGTGAGCCTTGACGTGCAGCAAATGATGTCGAGCTCCGCCTTCTCGTCGATCAGCATTGCCATCGGCAACCTGCTTGGCGGCCTGTTCGTGCTCCTGGCGTCCGACCGTCTCAAGCGAGGGCCGTCGATTGCCGTCGCGCTCTTCTCCGCGTTTGCCGCGGTCGCGCTGGCATTCTACTTCGCCACCTTCGTTGACGGAGTGGCGGTCGCCTTGCACTTGGTGCTGTCAAACTTTGCCCTCCAGATAACCACCGCACTTGTCTTCCTCTTTCCCTTCGTCAAAGGATCCTCGGACAAGCCGACGTCGTTCGCGCTCGCCTTTTCTGTCCATACGGGCGCACGCGTCATCTCTGCCGCCTGCATGATCATTCAAACCGCGACCTCGGGCACGATGGTCTACGACGTCATCGTTGCGGTCGCCATGCTCTTGATGATCGCGTGCTGCGGCGCCGTTCTCGTCTCGGACACGACGCCCGTCAACGTTTCAGAGGCCAAAGGCGAGGGGCCCGACGTGTCTGAGGATCTGGCAGACGTGAGCGTCCCTTCCATCTCAAAAGACGACGCTTCCAGCTCGCGTGGCGCACACGCAGGTGATCGAGTCGTCACGCCATTCAAAACCGCGATCAGTCAGATCGCCGAGGAGCACTCCCTGACGCCACAGGAGGAGCGCGTGCTCACGCTGCTCGCGCAGGGACGCAATGCAAAGGCGATTGCCGATGTGCTTTGCGTCACCCTCAACACGTCCAAGTCGCACATGCGAAGCCTCTACGCAAAGATGAACGTCCACTCCCAACAGGAGCTCATCGACTGCGTGAACGAACGCGTCGCGGCGACGCGCGCCAGCACACCTCGGTAATCCGCCCAATGGCAACGCCCTCGTAGCGTCTAGAGAATTGCAGGTCACCGGCACCATCTCACACTCATGGTGGGAGCGCGGCGCCAACGGCGGAGCGCTTTCACACTACCGGCAGGTGTTCGTTCACGCGGCGCCCTCGTAAGGTTCTCGTCAGCACTCATGACGAGGAGAGGCAGGGTGAGCATGAGCGACACCACGAACGACTGCACGGCTTCGCGCGACGCGGTCATCACGACGAGAATGCGCGAGGATGACTCCGACGGGGGCGAGCGCAACGATCGCCGGCTTCCGGGCGAGCCTCCCCGACAACACGAGGCGGCGCCCCGCACAAAAGACACTGCCATGGCGCTGTCTGCGAGTGAGCGCATCTCCAAGCTGCTCGAGGAGCTCCGCCCCCAGCGCAAGGCACTGTTGGCAATCATCGACTTCTGCCGTGAGGAGCGAAGCTCTTCCCAGATTGACGAGATGCTCGCCCCCCTGCTCGTCTGGCGCCAGAGCGTCTACACCAACGTCAACCTTCGCTCAATGCTCGAGAGCGCCGGCGCACTCACCTGGCATGCCAACGACGACGCCCCGGAGTACGAGCTTGACGAGTGCGGTGCGCTCGTGATCCCCTCGGCTGTCAACGACGTGGTGGGCACATGGACCGCCACCCCCGCCGGCATCGCGGCGCTCGAGGCGGCCGACCCCTTTGGCGAGCTGGTGAACGCGCTTGAGCAGGACGCGTCAAACACCAACGCGTACGTGCGCATTCTGCGGCTGTGCGCCGACAATGCCCGATCGATCACGGATATCAATGCGGCGATGGGCGACAGTGCGCTCGACGCCGCCGCTCTCGTCGGCAATCTCGAGGATGTCGAGGCGATCGAGTGGCGCGGCGGCTGGGCCACAACCGACCTTGGCATGCGCTACCTTGATCGCGTCGCATAAGGAGAAGTCATGGCACCCATCCTGAAGGATCTGTCTGCGGGCGACTCAACCACCGCACCGTTCACACCCGAGCAACAGGGAATCGACATGGCAGACCTCATGCGAGGTCGCGCGTCCCTGTACGGTCTTCTTTCCCGCGCCTTTCGAGCGGAGGTAGACGAGGATTTCTTTGATGAGCTGCGCGCGATGCACTATCCTCAGAACTCCCCCGATCCCGACGTCAACGATGCATTCCGTCGCCTGTACACGTTCGTGCGCCATGCGCGCGAGGACACGCTCGACGTGCTGTCGACCGACTACGCGCGGACGTTTCTTGGCAGCGGGGTGCTGAACCCCTATGCGGCGTTCCCGTATGAGTCGGTCTACACGTCCGAACACGGCCTCGTGATGCAGGAGGCACGCGATGAGGTCATTGCCGCCTATCGCCGACAAGGCGTCGCCTGTCAACGGGAGTGGCATGATCCTGAGGATCACCTGGCACTCGAGCTTGACTTCATGCGCGTGCTCGCAAACCGATGCGCTGACGCCCTCGCGACCGCGGATGGCGCCGCGAGCAACGACGATGCTGACGCGGCATGCAAGCTGGTGGGAACGCAGTACGCGTTTCTCATCAATCACCTGCAAAAATGGGTCCCTCGCTTTGCGACTGACGTACCCAAGTACGCGAGCGCCGACTTCTACCCTGCCTTTGCCGAGCTCACGCGAGCAACTCTTGCAGACGATCAACTGCTGCTCGAGGACATCGCCGAGGCGTCGGGCATAGACCTGTCGCAGGCAGTCGATCAGGCCGCGCGCGCGGATCGCGAGGTGGATCGTGCCATGAAGGAGGCCGGCGACCGTGATCACGCAGCGCCCACGTACGTGGTCACTGACGACGAGCGTCTCCTCACCGATCCCGCGTAGCACATCTGTCACGCAGACCGGCGCTGCGCAGTCCCGCTGGCCACCTGCCACGTCGTCATGCATCCTCAGCAGAGAGAAGGCCCTCATGTTCAGACCCACCGCGTACCTTTCGTTCAACCTCGCAGAGCCAGACGCCACGTCCGCGAACGCCTCCGCGATCAAACGTGGCTTCTCGTACATCGCCCCGACACGCGTCACCGCCGCGCGACATGCGGTGCTGAATCAGGCGTGTCAGCGCGATGGCGCGCGCCAGGACGCGAATCAAAACGAGACGCATGCCGTCAAACGCACGAGCGGTGTCGATATGCGCGTTTGTCTCGGCGATCACCCCTACTGGCTCTCCTCTGAGGACGCCGACGCGATGTGGAACGAGACGCTGATGCCATGGCTCGCCACGAAGGTGGAGACGCTGTTTGGCACCGTTTATGAGTTCAACGACAGCTCACGCCCGTCCTTCGTCAGCAAGATCACCTATGGCACGCTCACCCTGCGCTTGAGACCATACCGTGTTGACGTCACGCTCGAGCATGACAGCACGATTCAGGATATCCGCCCGCCTCTTGAGGCCGCTCGCGCCTACCTGAACTCAGGCACCGTGGATCCCACGCGCGTGGTCAGTTTCACGGTGCCTTCGCGGGAGCAGGTGATCGATGCGCGCGCTCACGACGCGGAGCCCATCGACAAGACCGCCGTCAACGATGAGCCCGGGGTTCGCTGGCAGCGGGTGCTTGAAGCGAACACGCATAAGGTCGAGGACGGCTGGTTGGACGTACGTTTCACGGATGGACACGTCGAGCGCGTCGCCTTTGGTAAGAGTGGGCGCTAGCTGCGCCGCACGAGCGGGAAGACGTCAGGTTGTCACCGTTTCACTGCGCAAGCTC
>CACZRK010000077.1 GCA_902783515.1 uncultured Coriobacteriaceae bacterium
CACCGTCGCGAGGCGCGCGTCGCACACGACGCGCAGCGGGTTGCGTCCGCCCTCCAGACGACAGGTGAGCAGGGGGTCGTCCGCCGCGACGGTGCCCGCGCCGACCATGACGGCGGCGAGCCGGTTGCGCAGCGCGTGGCCGTGCGCCCGAGCGAGCGGGCCGGTCACCCAGCGCGCGTCGCCGGAGGCGCAGGCGATGCGCCCGTCGGCCGACATCGCCCACTTCGCGACGACGTAGGGCGTGCGCGCGGTCACGTAGTGGAGGAAGACGGGGTTGAGCGCGTCGCACTCCTCGCGCAGCACGTCCTCATCGACGTGGATCCCCGCGGCGCGCAGGCGCGCCACGCCACGGCCGTTCACGAGCGGGTTGGGGTCGCGCGACCCTACGACGACGCGCGCGATCCGTGCGTCGATCAGGGCGTCCACGCAGGGAGGCTGATGGCCGGTGTGGCTGCACGGCTCGAGCGTCACGTATGCGGTCGCGCCGGCAGGGTCGTTGCCGCGTCGCGCGCAGTCGGCCAGCGCGTTGCGCTCGGCGTGCAGCGAGCCGAACCGCTCGTGCGCCCCCTCGCCCAGCAGCCGCCCGTCGCGCACGATCACGGCGCCGACCAGCGGATTCGGGTTCACGTGCCCGATGCCGCGTGGCGCGAGCGCGATGGCGCGATGCATCCAGCGAGCGTCGTCGGCTGTGCCATCGGTGCCTGCCATGGCAGGTCCTCTCCGTCCGCGACGGCGACGCTCGGAACGGCCTTCCAGGGCATGAAAAAAGCCCGCCGAGCGTCTGCTCGCGGGCTTGGAATCATGAATGTCGCCTGCGCGTCCTCGTCGCGGCGGGACCGAAGCCCATGTCGCGACCCCTGCGCGGGGTCCACTCGCTGTTCTTCCATCCGGACTGTACCGTTGGTCCTGGAATCGCACCAGGTCATGCCCTCTTGGGCTCGCGGACTTCGGGTTACCCCGTCACCGCCAGTGAGGAATCGCACCTCGCCCTGAACAGACGTGACGCGCGAACGCGTCACTGCGGCGCATGGTAGCGCGACGGTCGCAGAAGCGCAAGCACGAGTTTCGCACGCCCCTTGAGGGCCACGCGTCTCACACGACCACCGGCGCCTCGCCGTCGAGCGAAGTCCCGCTCAGACGCGCAACTGCCGAGCGGCCGTCGAGCACGACGGGGAGCCGCTCGCCGTTCGCAGGGGCGCCTATGCGCGACGCAGGCCCCCGGCGCGCTCAAAGCTGTCGCGCAGCAGCTCCTCCACCCGGTCCTGCGTCGTGTCGAGCGCGATGGAGAGCTCGTCATACAGGCGCTGCTTCGCCTCGCTGAGCACCGAGGTGTAGCACGCCTTCGGCTTGCGTCCGCTGCGCTGCGCCGACGCCACGCGCTCGTGCAGCGTCTTCACGACGCGCATCGCCTCGGTGCAGTCGCCGGCGCGCATGCAGCCGATGAAGTGGTCTCGCACCGTCCATGACTGCGGCTTGTCAAACGTGTCGCTCTCGAGCAGGGGCGCGTCCTTGATGAGTCGGCGCGCGTCAGCCTTGCCGATGACCGGCCGCAGCTCATCTTCCTTCTCGACGGGGTAGTGGATGCTCACGCGCTGGCCGGCGACCGGCGTGAGGGCGTACTCAAGACGCTCGACCTCGCGGCCGGGACGATCAGCGCTCGCCCCCACGATCGTGTGACGACGGTCGACACCGTTGACGCGGCACACGCCCTGACCTGGATGGACGACGTAGTCCCCCTGCTCATACCTCATGCAATCATCCTCTCTGGGCCCCTGCGCGCCACGTGCGTGCGTCTGCCGTCGGCACGTCGAGCTCCCGACGCGTATGGGCCTGCAGGCCGCGCGGCTGGCGCTCGCACGGCTCAACAAACGGCCATCTGGCCTTGCTCTGATGGACTTGGATGTGCATAAGTATATCATATGCGCAGGTAGATTGTAGAGAAGATTCATACACGCCGTCCTCTGGCATCCCCTAGCCGGGATGTGGCCACGCGACGCCCGCACTGCGCGCGAGTCGGGCGCCCGGCCTGACACGGGTGGGACGAGAGGTGAGACGTGAAGCGGACGGAGGGCGTCGCGTCGGATGAGAGACGAGCGAGACGAACGGGGCGAGCAGAACGGACAGGGCGGGCGCGCTGGCGCCATGGACGTCATGAGCGTCGGGACCGTCGCCATGGACGTGACGCAGCGAGTTGACGAGCTGCCGACGGACGACGGCTTCGCCTTGGTACGCGAGGCCGCGTCCGCCCCAGGCGGCAGCGCGGCGAACGTCGTGGTGCAGGCCGCGCGGCTCGGTGCCGCCTGCGGGTTCGCGGCGGCCGTCGGCGACGACGAGGCGGGTCGCGCCTTCGTGCGCGGCTTCGTGGACGAGGGCGTCGGCGTCGCCGGTCTCGTCACCCGCCCGCACGCCACCACAACGCGCGCCACGGTGACCGTCGCCGACGACGGCGCCCACTTCGTCACGCTCGACATGGGGACGGCGTTCTTCACGCTGCACCCCGACGAGCTGCCCGCGGACGCCATCCGCGCCGCCCGCGCGCTGTACACCGACCTGCTGCCGCGCGAAGCGAGCCTCGCCGCCCTGCGCGCCGCCCGCGACGCGGGCGTGCGCACCGTCGTCGGCGTGGAGGTCGGCCTGCCCCTCATGCGCGCGTTCGGCTGGGACGACGACGCGCTGCGCGAGGCGCTTTCGCTCGCGGACACGGCCCTGCCCTGCCGCGCGGCGCTGGCGGGGCTCGTCGGCGATCAGGACGATGCGGGCACGTCCGTCGCGCACGGGATCGACGCCGACGCGGACGCCGTCAGGCGGCACGCCATCGCGCTGCTCGTCCAGACGGGCGCGGGCGAGGTCGTCGTCACGCGAGGCGCCGCCGGGGCGGTCGGCGTGCGGCGTCGCGAGGGCGGCAGGAACGGAGGACACGCGGCCAGCGGGGGCGAGCGGCGCGCGGCCGATGACGGGAACGTCGAGGTCGTCGAGGTCCCCGCGGCGGCGCATCCCGTCGGCATGCGCGTGACGGACACGACCGGGGCCGGCGACTCGTTCGCCGGAGCGTATCTGGTCGCCCGTCACCTACAGGGGCGCGACCTGCGGTCGAGCATGGCCTATGCGGCGCGCTGCGCCGCCCTCACCGTCTGCGGCCACGGCGCACGCAGTTTTCCGACCGTGGAGGATTGCCCGTTGCCGGACTGACGCGTCGAGCGCCAGGCGGCGGTGGCGGGCGGTAGGGTACGGATTCAGACGTTCGGGAGGGTTTTCGCGGGCCGCCGGGACAGTCTTCTGCGAATCGGAGTGCTCCCATTCGTGCGGGCGTGCGTTCGGGAGCACGTTCGGCACAGGTTCGCACGAATGGGAGACTTCCAAGCGAGCCCCCGCACCGTCATCGGCGCCGCGGAGTCTCCCGATCGTCAGAGACTGTCCCTGCGCCCCGGCGAAATGCTCCCGAACGCGCGTTTCCGTCCCGGGAAAGCCTCCCGTTCGCACGATCCTGTCTCGGCTCGTCCGCGCGCCCTACCCGCAGTGCTTCCATTCGCACGAAACCGTCCCGCCCGCGCGCTCACCTGTCGTAGCGCCAGTTCGGGTCCGTCAGCACGCGCGCGATCGCGAGGCCGATCGGCAGGCACAGGATGATGATGATCGCGCGCAGCCCCCACGAGAGGGCGTCGGTCATGGCGAAGTCGCCCAGGTAGTACATCGCGCGGTACATGTAGAGCCCCGGGACCATGATGACGATGGAAGGCACCGTCAGGCTGATGCGCGGCAGCGTGTAGCGCAGGCCGACCACGGAGGCGAGCAGGCCGGAGATGATCGCGCCCACGAGGGCGGCGGCCTCGGGCGGCATGCCGGCGAGGTCGATGAGCTCCAGGCGCGTCGTGTTGCTGACCATGCCGATGAGGGCCGCCGACAGGCACATCCGCGGCGTGCTGTTGAACATGACGGAGAAGCCGAAGACGCCGACGAAGCTCATCGCAAGGCGGATCACGCAGGTCAGCAGCGGGTCAAGGCCCTGCGGCATGAAGTCGCTCGGGTACAGCCCCACGACCTTGGCGACCATCCAGCCGGTCAGGCACGCCAGCGTGATGATCGTG
>CACZRK010000078.1 GCA_902783515.1 uncultured Coriobacteriaceae bacterium
CATGTCGTTCAGGATAGCCGAGTTGCGAGCGTGCTGCCGTGCGCGCGAGGAAAGGGCGCGCATGCTGCAAGGAAAACCGACTCGTGAGGTCGCCGTGCGAGGAAAGGGTGTGCGTGACCGCACGCGTCGGCTTTTCTCTCGGGGCGACCGCACGCGCGCCCCTTTTTAACGGCGTGCGTGCGGTCGGGCGACAGACGTGAGGCCGAAGGGCTCCCGCACAAGCCTCGCCCCGCGTCCGTCTCGCCCTGCGCCCGCACCCCGGCGCGCCCGCGCGCCAAGGTGCCGGTCGTCGGCACGCCTACGCGTTCGTTCGCGTGCGTCGGACCGCCTCTGCCCACCCGGCGAGCAGCGTCTCCACGCGCTCCTGCGGCATCGCCGGCGTGAAGACGTCGTCATCGGCGCGCAGCCGCTGCAGCTCGTCGGTGCTGCGCCAGAAGCCGGTCGTGAGGCCGGCGAGGTAGGCGGCGCCGAGCGCGGTCGTCTCGACGTTGCGGGGCCGGCGCACGGGCGTGCGCAGGATGTCGCTCTGGAACTGCATGAGGAAGTCGTTGGCGGAGGCGCCGCCGTCCACGTTCAGCGTGTCGATGCGCGCGCCCGCGTCGTCCTGCATGGCGCGGCACAGGTCGCTCATCTGGTAAGCGAGCGCCTCCAGCGCGGCGCGCACGAGGTGGGCGCGAGTGGTGCCGCGCGTCAGCCCAAAGATCGCCCCGCGTGCGTCCGGATCCCACCACGGCGCCCCGAGCCCGGTGAACGCGGGGACGACGTAGACGCCGCCTGTGTCCGGCACGCTGCGGGCGAGCGCCTCGGCCTCGTCGGCGGACCTGATGACGCCCAGCTCGTCGCGCAGCCACTGGATGAGCGCCCCGGCGACGAAGACGCTGCCCTCCAGCGCGTACTCGGTCCGCCGGGCGCCGGGCGCCGAGGCGGCGATCGTCGTGACGAGGTTGTTGTGCGAGACGCACGCCTCGTGACCGGTGTGCATGAGCAGGAAGCAGCCCGTCCCGTACGTGTTCTTGGCCTGCCCGGCCGTGAAGCAGCACTGCCCGAAGAGGGCGGACTGCTGGTCTCCGACGACGCTGCAGATCGGGATCCCCTGCGGGACGCTCGTGTTGGCGGTCGCGCCGAACAGCGAGGCGGATGGCCTGACCTCGGGCATCATCGCCGAGGGGATGTCAAACAGCTCCAGCAGCCGCGTGTCCCAGCGTCCCTCGTGAATGTTATAGAGCATCGTGCGGCTCGCGTTGGTGGGGTCGGTCACGTGCGCCCGACCGCCGGTCAGCGACCAGACGAGCCAGGAGTCGACGGTCCCGAACGCCAGGTCGCCGGCCTCGGCGCGCTCCTGCGCACCGGGCACGCTGTCCAGCAGCCAGCGTATCTTGCTCGCGGAGAAGTACGCGTCGGGCACGAGCCCCGTCCGCGCGCGGACGTCGTCCGCGACGGCAGGGTCGCCGCAGAGACGCTCGATGATCGGGGCGGTGCGACGGCACTGCCAGACGATGGCGTTGGCGATCGGGCGACCGGTCGCCCGATCCCAGACGAGCGTCGTCTCGCGCTGGTTCGTGATGCCGATGCCGTCGATCTCGCCCGGCGTGAGCCCGCCGCGGACGAGCAGCTCCGTCAGGGCGCCGAGCTGCGACGACAGGATGTCCTCGGGCCGGTGCTCCACCCAGCCCGGCTGGGGATACACCTGGGGGAACGGTCGACGCACCTGGTCGACCACCCGGCCGCGCGCGTCCACGAGCACCGCCCGCGACGAGGTCGTCCCCTGGTCCAGCGCTATCACGTATCGCTTGCTCATGCGTCCTCGCATCTCTCGACGGCATGGTCGCCCGCGCGTCGCGACCGGCCGGCCCGCTCGTCAAGCCAGTCGATGACGTTGCGGACGACCACGTCGCGTCGCGTCTCGTTCAGTATCTCGTGGCGCATGCCCTCGTAGAGGCGCACCGTCACGTCCGTCGACCCCGCCGCCCGCGCGAGGTCGGCCGCCCGACGCACCCCGCGCCCGTCGTCGCCCACCGGGTCCTGCGCGCCGGCGACGAACAGCAGCGGAAGGTCGTGCGGGACGGCCCGCGCGCACGCGGCCGTGCAGCAGCGGGCGGTGAGCTCGGTCAGCGTCGCGTATCCGCCGGCGGAGAACGGGAAGCCGCACCGCTCGTCGGCGAGGTAGTCCGCCACGTTGCCCTCGTCGACCGAGAGCCAGTCGTACTCCGTCCTCGCGCCGGGCACCTTGCTGGCGTACCCCCCATCGGCGAGCCGGTGCAGCAGCGGGCTGCGGTGGTCCTCGCCGCGCACGCGGGCGATCAGGCGGGCGAGGGCGTTGCCGGCGCGCGAGGTCGCGACCGGCACGAACCCGGTCCCGCAGACGACCGCGCCGGAGAGGCCCCGCCCGTGCTCGGCCACGTAGCAGCGCACGACAAAGCTGCCCATGGAGTGGCCGAAGACGAAGCGTGGCACCGTCCTCGCCTTCTCGCCGAGGCTGGCCAACAGATGGTCGTCCATCAGCGCGCGCATGGCGTGCACGTCGTCGAGAAGGTCGTCCGCGCCGCCGTGTGCCGGCAGGCACCCGCGGGCCTCGGGGGCGGCGACGCTGTCGCCGTGCCCGAACAGGTCGATGCCGCACACCGCGTAGCCGGCGTCCACGAGCTCGCGGGCGAAGGCGTCGTAGCGGTCGATGTGCTCGGACATGCCGTGGACGATCTGCACGACGCCGCGGGGCAGGCGCGGCGCGCCCGCGCCCGCGCTCGCGGCGGGCGCCTCCCAGATCACGCCGCGGATGCGGACGGCGGGGTCGGTGTGCGCGGGGAAGCGCACCTCGGTCGTGCCCATGTCTCCCTTGACCATGCGTCGCTCGTCTCCCGCCATGCCCGACCTCCGTAGCCTCCGCCTAACGTTCGCGCCCGGCGCAGCGCGCGTCCCCGCCTCGCGCGCCGGGCTCAGGGCGGGCGCCTATGCCCACGAGAAGCTCTCGCGGCCGGCGCCCACCTCAAAGTTGTACCGCGCGATGCCCGCGTCCATCGCGGCGTAGGGGCCGGCGGTCGGCGCGATGCGGGCGTGGGTGTCGTCGACGAGCGTCACGCGGAAGTTCTGCTGGTTCATGGCCGTGGGCGCGAGCGCCGCCGCCTCCATGCCCCGGCGGAACCAAGCGGGCGCGTCGTCCCAGCCCATGCCGGCGGGCAGGGCGCCGAGCTGCTCGACCGCGCGCGTTGAGCGTCGCGCGCCGGGCGCGGCGCCGTAGCCGAGCGCGATGACCACCGCGAGCTTCTCACCCGGCCCGACCTCGGCGGGGCACCTGCGGCGCGAGAACGTGCCGGCGACCCAGCAGGAGGAGAGGCCGAGCGACTCGGCGAGCAGTACGAGCCGCTCGCCGTGATAGCCGCATGCGTCGGCGAGCATCGGTGACGCCGGGCCGACGAGGGCGAGGTAGTTGCGCACGTTCGCGAACTTGCCGTAGCGCGCCAGGAAGGTGCCGAAGGCGCGTGGCTCGTTCAGGATCAGCTGTATGTGCAGGCCGGCGGCATCGTTTCGCGCGGCGACCTCCGCGCGCAGCGCGTTCTGCACGTCCGTGCGGATCGCGCGGTCCTCAAAGGCGCGCACCGAGCGCCGGTGGCGCAGCGCCTCAAGCTCGTCCATCCGTCTCGTCTCCCTGCGTCGTGTCCCGTGCGCGCCGGCCCGGTGCCGGCGCGTGCCCGTCAGTGTAGCGCGTCGGCGCCTGCGGCATCGTCGCCCGCCGCGCCGAAGGCGTACGGCGCGCGCCACACGCCGCGCTCGGTGATGATCGCGCTCACCAGCGCGGCGGGCGTCACGTCAAAGGCGGGGTTGCGCACGTCCACGCCGGCGGGCAGGCAGACGCCGAGCTCGGAGGGGTCGCGCTGCTCGATGGGGATGAGGGCGCCCGTCGCGAGCGTCGCGTCTATCGTGGAGCTCGGCGCGGCGACGTAGAAGGGGATGCCGTGGTGGGCGGCGAGCACCGCCAGCCCGTAGGTGCCGATCTTGTTCGCGACGTCGCCGTTGGCGCAGATGCGGTCGGCGCCCACGACCACGGTGTCCACCCCGCCCTCGGCCATGAGGGAGGCGGCCATGTCGTCGCACTGCAGCGTGACCGGGACGCCGACGCGCGCGAGCTCCCACGCGGTCAGACGCGCGCCCTGCCCGACGGGGCGCGTCTCGTCGGCAAAGACGCGCTCGATCTTGCCCTGCTCGAACGCCGCGTAGATCACGCCCAGGGCGGTCCCGTAGAACGCCGTCGCGAGCGACCCCGCGTTGCAGTGCGTGAGCACGCGCGCGCCCCGCGGCAGCAGCGCCGCGCCGTTCGCGCCGATCATGCGGCAGGCCGCCTCGTCCTCGTCGCGAATGGCGCGCGCCTCGCGGGCGATGGCCGCCC
>CACZRK010000079.1 GCA_902783515.1 uncultured Coriobacteriaceae bacterium
CTTGGAGTCCTCGGGCAGGCTGTACTCGAAGGGCTGCACCGAGTTCGTCTTCAGGTCGTAGCAGACGTAGGCGGGCGTGTTGTCCGGGGTGGTCTGCTTGAAGTCCGGGAAGAGCTCCTGCGCCTTGACCGGCAGCTTGGTGTCGGGGTCGATGAGGAACGGCAGGTTGGTCCAGTACTTCGTGAACTCCTCGTTGTAGAGCTTGTTCTCAAAGATGTAGCGGAACCAGGAGAGCAGCAAGGCCGTATCCGTGCCAGGTCGGACGGGGAGCCACACGTCGGCGTGCGCCGCGTCGGGTGACATGTTCGGATCGATGACGACAGTCTTGCACCCAAGCGCACGCAGATCGGCCATGCCGCGGCCTGACTGCGAGGTCTGGCTCACGCTTGGCTGGGCACCCCAGAGCACGAGCACCTGCATCTTGGGATCGTCCCAATTGAATGGCTCGACGGTGCCGCAGTCGGCGATAGACTGCGAGTTTCCGCCATACATGAACTTGCTCATGGCCTCGCGCGGCAGGTAGCACTGGGCGCAGCCGGGCTCGAAGACGGTGGGCGAACCGAGTGCGGCGGGCATCTGCTGAGCGGGCATGAACGAATACGATCCGCCACCGCCGACACTCGCGAAGAACGCGTAAGGGCCGTACTTGTCGATCTCGTCGGCAATCGTGTGCGCGGCGAGGTCGAGCGCGTCGTCCCAGGAGATAACCTCCCAGTCGTTGCCACCTCGCTCGCCGACACGCTTGATGGGGTGCAGGATGCGACGCGGGCTATAGCAGGTCTGGATCTCGTTCATGCCTTTCATGCACAGCGAGCCGCGGTTCGTGGGGGCGTCTGGATCGCCCTCGATGCGCACGGCAACTCCGTCTCGCATGTACACGAGACACGGGCAGGCCTGGATGCAGCCATGGCAAGTGCTCTTGTACATGACCTCCTCAGACGCGGCGTCCGCCTCAGCGGCCTCGGCCTTTGTCATGGGTCGCAGGGAGCCGCTCAAAGACAGCCCGAAGGCCGAGGCGGCACCGGCGAGCGCGGCAGCCTTGACGAAGCCTCTTCGCGTCAACTCGGTCTCAACTTGCATTCGTTTCTCCTCCCTCTCGCGCACGTTTGGCACGTGCCACCGCCCATCACGGAGATGTCGCCTACGCCTACGCCTAGTCGGCCGAGGCGTTCGCGCCCCTCTCCAGGTAAGCCCTTCCCGCGTCGCTCGTGTTCCAGCGACCGTCCCACACGAGCATCCCCGCACTCTCAAGCTTGTCCATGAACACGCTCGGCTTCAGGGGCTCACCGTGAACCGCCTCTTCCTCGAGGATCGGGTTGCCTCGAAGAAAGCCCTCCAGCTCGGCCCGCGTGCGCGGACGTGTGCAATACTCGAGAACGCTCAGATATGTCCTGGCACGCAGCGGCCGTCGCTCGACAAGCCGTCGCAGTCGAGCTTGAGGCGCCTCGTCACTCAGCACGGTCATGCCCTCGGCACTTGTCTGATAGCTGATGCTCCAGACAAGGTCGTCGATCTCGTCCTCCGTAAGGCCCTGCGTGCGCTCGGGCGTCACCACCTCGCCCTGCTCGTCAAGCTCAAACCTCTGAAGACCGCCTGCGTCCACGAGCGCACGGATGAGGTAGTACGGACTCTGCGTTTCGTAGGCAAACTGCGGCTGTGCCTGCACGTGCGCCTCGACGTCAGGCTCGGGACGGCTCTCATCGCAGAAGGCGAGGATCGACAGGAAGATCTCGCGATGCATGGGCTGCCTGAGCACAACATCCCTCAGGACGTCACAGCGCTGGTCGAAGCCAAGCTCTACGGCCGACGCCTCATCCCTCCGCACGTCAGTGGGCAACGGCTTGGTGCTCGCCTCCCCCGACGTTGACAACCGTTCCGCCGAGTCTCCCGGGACGACGTCTCTCGTGCGTGTCATCGCAGGTCTCCCCTCCGTCATGATGCGCCTCGCCAACGCGACGCGTGGACGGCATGTCACGCACCGCATCGCACGCCGCATGTCGCATTTCGCATGGCACGCTATCGGAGTCCGTGGGGCAAGCGGAGATACACAGCGAGTGATTCCCTCGTCGCCTGTTCGGCAATATCGCGCTACTGCAAATCGAGTGAGTGGTCCATGACCTGGGAAAACCGTATCATGCACGCAAAGGACGGCAGGCAACGCACAGGAGGCGCCGGATGGGCACCGTCGGCATCAACGGCGCTGAAGCGCGCTGACCCTGTTGTCGAGCGCCCCGGCATACCAGCCTAAAAAAGTGTGCCGGCGATTGCGACCGCCTTCGCGCCAAAGCCTTATGCGTCACCGATCCCGCTGGGAAATCACCTGCCAACGGCGTCGTTGACCACGTCGATGAGTGATTGACGGTCGTGCACGCCAAGCTTATTGAAGATGTTTCGCACGTGCGTGCGTGCCGTGTTGTACGAGATGCCCATCGCCTCGGCGATCTGACTGTCACCTCGTCCGGCGACGAGATAGCGCAGGGCTTCCGCCTCACGCGCTGACAGGCCGTTCGCACGCGCATAGTCTTCGAGACGGCGCATGAAGTCGCCTTTCACATGGGGAGTCCCGGGTTGTAGACGCTTGCCAAGAAGCCCTGACAGCGACGCGGTGCCATAATGCGCGCCGGTGAACAGACCGTCCATGTTGCGGTCACTCAACAGGAGAAAGCAGGGCAGGAGTGCGACGGCGCACACAGCCAGCAGCGGCGTCGTCCCGAACGTCGCGGACAGCCGGGCGCCCGCAAGCGTGCCCAGGCCGGTCCCCAGCGCATAGGATCCATAGGCAAGACAGACCGCGGTCTCGCTCGAACTCTGGTGACAGTTCGCAACAGCGAAGATCATGCACCAGGTGAGCATTTCGAACGCGAACACGACCGTGTGCACGGGAACAAGCCAAGCCGTACTCGCAAGGCCCACCAGCATCCCCAGTACGACCATCACCTCGAGCAGGATCACCAGGGCGACAAGCAGCCTTCCGAAGTTGAGACGCGTCGCCTCGATCGTCGACGCGAGCAGAGCAAACAACAGCAGCAGCGGGATACGAACGAGCATAACGACATCCGCGGACGCAAGCGTGTATGCAGGCGCGACCGAATTCGTGACGGCGGCACTGACCGCAGACTGCGCGGCAGCAAAGAGAAAGAGCGCAATGGAGAAGCATACGAGCGGGATGTATCGGCCATGTGTGGCTGCGCGTTCCAAGGGCTTCTCGCCATATCCAAGCTCACCCTCGCGTGCGTCACGAGCGGTGCGAGACTCACCGTCAGCACGGGGGGACACGCCGTCCAACACCGGCGCCTTCTCGCCGCATGCCTGCGAGACCCACGGGTTCTTGTGGGGA
>CACZRK010000080.1 GCA_902783515.1 uncultured Coriobacteriaceae bacterium
CGATGACGTGGACGACCTTGCAGCGTCAATTCCTGAGTTCAGTCTTGGTCTCCATGACTACCTCAATCTCATGAATGAATATCGTGCCGGAATACGTGAGATTCAAACTAAATTCGAAATTCTTGATACTGATATGAGCTTGCGATATGATCGCAAGCCGATTCACAGCATCTCGACGCGCCTGAAGTCGCCCAAGAGTCTCATTGAGAAGCTCCGCCGTCGTGACCTGCCCATCTCACTCCATGCCATACAGACGAACATATTCGACGTCGCAGGCGTACGCGTCGTGTGCAATTACCTCGCCGACGTCTACGACGTAGCGCGCCACTTTCTCGCACAGGATGACATCCACCTCATCACTCGCAAGGACTACATCGAACATCCCAAGGAGAGTGGGTATCGCAGCCTCCACCTCGTGGTCAGCGTGCCGGTCTTTCTCGCGGACGGCCCCCATCAGGTGCCCGTTGAAGTCCAGTTGCGCACGATCGCAATGGACTTTTGGGCCACTCTCGAGCACCGCCTGCGCTATAAGAACGGTCACATGACAGCGGCCGATGATGACCCCGCGCTCGCGGATGTCCGAGCGAGGCTCGTCGCTTGCGCCGACGGGATCGCCGGAATCGACGAAGCCATGCAGGACATTCGCGAGCAGCTTGACGCCATGCATTTTGACCAGCCACAGGACGCGAGTATCTCGTCACATTTCTGATCAATGCCATGCCAGGAACGCAACCGCCTGCTCACCAAAGGTCTTGCGGTTTTCTGCCAGCCGTCGGTCGGATGCATACCAAAGTCTCATCCGGCCGACAGCCCGTCTACAAGATCATGCCGCTTACTCGGTGATGCCAAATTCCTTGTATAGCGTCTCACGAGATGCGGCATCAGAGGCGATATTTGTGAGCTCGTCTGCGCGGTCTGCCGCGATCAGCGCACTCACGAGCTTGGCAAAGCGGTTCTCGCCTTCAGCCTTGCCGCGGGCGAGCCCGTCGCGCAGGCCCTCCTCCTTGCCCTTGGCGAGCCCGTCGCGCAGGCCCTCCTCCTTGCCGCGGGCAAGCCCGTCTCTCAGGCCCTCCTCCTTGCCGCGGGCGAGCCCGTCTCTCAGGCCCTCGGCCTTGCCCTTGGCAAGCCCATCACGCAAGCCCTCGGCCCTGCCCTGCTCAAGGCCGAGCTGCAGGCCGATCTCACGTCCCTTCTCGACGTTCAGCTGATCTCTCACCGCCAGCATCATATACTCCAATCTGCAGTCTTCGCTGCGGAGTACGTTGCGGACGGCCGTCTCGAGCTGGGATGACAATTCCCCGGTCACCTGCCCGGTGCCAATGTAGTCAAGCAGCTCGTTCACGTCCGCACCAACACTCGGATCCTCGGGCGATGGGGCGGACAGAAAGACGACGTGCGCTCCATCGTCCAGAGTCAGGCTGCAGTCTTCGCTGCACCTGCTCTGAAACGAGTATACCCTGCGCCCCTGGCCAAACAGATCGAAGCCGCAGACAAAGATCACGTAGGCGTCCTTCAGCGCGCGATAGGGCTCGCCCTTTTCGATCTGGTCAAGCGCCATGACCGCCTGGTAATAGCGGGCGCGGCGAGGGAGCTCGCGCGTGTTGACCGCCTGCATCTCGACGTTGTACACGGTCCCAGCGTCATCGCGAACATATACGTCAAGGCGGACGCCCTTGCTGTCGGAGGTAACGTCTATCGGCTCCTGTCTGCCGATGTACTCGACGTGATCAATCTCAACGCGCAGGATCGCCTCGAGCACCCTCCTGCATATCCCCTCATCCAACATGACCTTGCCAAAGACGAAGTCGTCGGCAATGGTCAGGCTGCTCCACCGCTGATCAATCTCAGCCGCAATGTCCATAGGCCGCTCGTTCATGATCCACTCCCCCTCGTTTACCTACAAGGTTCGGCAAGATGTTGCGCGCAACATGGACTAGTGTTGATATACATAATAACAATTCGCAAGATACGTATCTTGGTTATGTATTATAGCATCCGTACACATGTTCGCAACTACGAATTTGGGCGGATTATTTCGGATAGGGCACGCCGGGACGCGGACGCCCACGAAAAAAGGCGGCGCGCCCCGGAGCAAACCTCCGTGAGCGCACCGCCCGCAACGAGCCACAAGGGCGTCTCGGCCACAAGGGCATCTCGACGTCGTGGCTGCCTGACGAGCCCGTCACGTCCGGCGCGTCAGCACGCACGCAGCGCGTCGACGCGGCCATCCGCACGGGTCGGCAGGCCGATCATCCCGCCCGACGCCTAGCGGAGCTCCTCCGGCCCGATGACGTCGCAGCCCATGTAGGGGCGCAGGACCTCGGGCACCGTGATCGTGCCGTCGGCGTTCTGGTAGTTCTCCATGATGGCGGCCATCGTGCGGCCGGCGGGCAGGCCGCTGCCGTTCAGCGTGTGCAGGTAGCGCGAGCCCTTGAACTGGCTCGGGTCGGTGTAGCGGATGTTGGCGCGGCGAGCCTGGAAGTCACCGCAGTTGGAGCAGCTGGAGATCTCCTTGTAGGTGCCGTAGCTGGGCAGCCAGACCTCAAGGTCAAAGGTCTGGCGAGCGGAGAAGCCCAGGTCGCCGCCGCAGAGGTTCACGATGTGGTACGGCAGCTTCAGCGACTGGAGCAGGAACTCGGCCTCCTCGATCATCGCCTTCAGCTGGTTGTCGGAGTCCTCGGGACGCGCGAACATGACCATCTCGACCTTATCAAACTCGTGCTGGCGAATGATGCCGCGCGTGTCGCGGCCCGCCGAGCCCGCCTCCTCGCGGAAGCACGGGGTGAAGGCCGTGTAGTGGCGCGGCAGCGTGTCGCCGGTCAGCGTCTCGTCGCGGTGCAGGTTGGTCAGCACGACCTCGGCCGTCGGGATCAGGAAGAAGTCCGGCAGCACGTGGAAGGCGTCGTCCTCAAACTTGGGCAGCTGGCCCGTGCCGTACAGCGTCTCGCGGTTGCAGATGACCGGCGGCCAGAACTCCTTGAAGCCGTGGGCCGTGTGCGTGTCCAGGAAGTAGTTGATCAGCGCGCGCTCCAGGCGGCCGCCCTTGCCGGAGAGCACCGTGAAGCGCGACTCCGCCAGCTTCACGCCGCGGTCAAAGTCCAGGATGCCCAGATCGACCCCCAGGTCCCAGTGCGCCTTGGGCTCAAAGCCCTCCGCCGCGAAGTCGCGCGGGGTGCCCCACTTCTTGACCTCGACGTTCTCGGTGTCGTCCTTGCCGTCCGGCACGCCCGGGGCGGGGATGTTCGGGATGTGCGTCATGAGCTCGTGCAGGGCGTCGTCGGCCTCGGTCTGCTCGGTCGAGAGCTCGGCGATGCGGTCGTTGATCGCGCGCACCTGCTCCTTGGCGGCCTCGGCCTCGTCCTTCTTGCCCTGACCCATCAGCGCGCCGATCTCCTTGGAGCTGCTGTTGCGCTGGGCGCGGAGCTGCTCGACCTCGGCGATGACGGCGCGGCGCTTGGCGTCGATGGACTGGAAGCGCTCCTTGTCCCACGAGCTATTGCGCTTTGCCATGGCGGCATCCAGAACCTCAGGGTGTTCGCGCAGCAGACGAATGTCGAGCATGAGTGATCCTCCAATGAACGAGCGAATGGCACAGGTGCGTTCAGTATAGCCACGCCCGACGCGCCGCCGGCGCGCGCCCGGGCAGGCGGCTCATTTGGCCACAATCAATCCCCGCGACGTTTTGTCGGCGGGCGCACCTGGGTATGGTATCGTTTGCACGTCTCATCAGCGAACCGCAGTCCAGGTGCGTCGCGTCCCGGCAGCGCGCCATGTCCAGGAGGCACCACATGGAGATCATCAACTTCCTCTTCTCTACGACCACGGGCATCACGATCCTGTTCTTCGGCGGCATGGTCCTCTTCGTGATCATCGCGCTGGTCGCCGAGCGCAAGACGCACAAGATGTACTACAACCACCCGGAGGAAAAGGAAGACGAGGACGAGTGGGAGTGGGACGACGATGATGACGACGAGGATGACGACGACAAGTAGCGACCGTCGCCCCCGCCCCCTCCCCCGCGATCGGCACCGCGCCGCCCCTGACGCCACGGGCGCGCGATAGCGATGTGCGGCCGCGTGGTCCCGTTCACGACCGAAGAGCTTGAGGACGCCGCCGAGCAGATTCGCGCGCAGGGCGCCGGCGGCGGCATCACCGCGCTCGCCGAGCTGCTGGACGCCCGTGACGGCGCGCTTGATGGCGCGCTCGATGACACGCGCGACAGCAGACGGCTGCCCCCTGACGCGCGGCCGGGATCAGCCGTCCCGGTGCTTCTCGTCTCTGACGGACGTCTCGCGATCGTCGAGAAGGTCTGGGGCTATCTCGCGCCGTGGGGCACCCGCGGCGACGCGACGGGCGCCGTCGCGGGCCGTGCGGGCACGCGACCCGCGACGAGGGGGCGTCTCATCTTCAACATGCGCATCGAGCGCGCGCTGGACGCGCTGACGGCCGGCGGGGGCGGCATGTGGGCCGACTCGCTCGCCCGGCGACGGTGCCTGGTGCCGGTGCGCATGTTCTACGAGACGCGGCGGGCGGGCGCGAGGAACGGCGGGGATGGGGGACGCCGACCCCCCGCGGCCGCCCGGCACGTCGCCTTTGCGCTGCCGGGCGGCGGGGCCCTCTTCCTCGCCGGCGTCTACCAGGACGAGCGCTTCTCGATCGCCACGACCGCGCCGAACGCGGACGTCGCCCCCGTGCACGACCGCATGCCCGTCGCCCTCGCGCCTCGCGAGGCGAACGCATGGCTCGGCCCCGGCTTCGGGCGACTCGCCGACCGATCCGCCCTCAAACTCGTCGCTCACCCCGAGCCCGACCACCTTGGGCGCGTCGCGCGTGGGCATAATGGAGGATGAGAGCGACGCGCGGCGCCGCGGGGCATCGCGCACGGACCGACGCAAAGGAGCAGCCATGACCACCGCTGACGAGTTCAAGAGCAAGCTTGACGACACCGCGGACGACGTTCGCAACGGGCGCGGCGACGAGGTCGTCGACGACGTGAGGGACCTCACCGCCCAGGCCGTGGACGCCGGGCAGGAGGCGATCAGGCACGCCGCCGGCACCGCCAAGCAGTTCGCCAACGACCTGGCGGGCGGCGACGCCCAGAAGGTCGCGCGCGAGGCCTTCGGCTCCGCCGCCGCCATCGCGGGCGCGGCCGGTCATGTCGCGCTCTCCACGGCCGCCGACTTCACCGAGGTCGCGCTGCGCGGCATCGCCAACGGCGCCACCAGCATCCTGAACGTCATGGCCGACATTCGTGCGAACGCCGCCGCGAACTCGGCCGAGGCAGCCGCGCAGGCCAAGGAGACCGCCGAGAGGATCGCCGACCACGCCGACGCCGCGCGCACCGCCGTCACCGACCGCATCAGCGAGGCCGTGGACGCGGTGGCCGCGCCGACCGCGGGTGCGGCGGCGCCCCAGAAGGTGGAGATCATGGACGAGGGCCTCACGGACGCCGCGAAGAGCGCCGCCGAGAAGATGCGCGCCGCCGGCGCAGGCGCAGATGGCGCGTCTGCGGAGGGTGTCGCCGCGGAGACGAGCGCGGACGCCAAGTAGGAGCGGGCGCCGACTCGCGGGAGAGGCGACGCCGCGACGGCAGCGCATCGCGCGAGCCGTCGCGGCGTCGTCGAGGTCATCAAGGCTGCAATACAAAAACCCTCCGGCGACCAATGGCCTCCGGAGGGTTTGTATATCGCAATGGTGCGGGCGAGAGGACTTGAACCTCCATGGGGTTGCCCCCATACGGACCTGAACCGTACGCGTCTGCCAATTCCGCCACGCCCG
>CACZRK010000081.1 GCA_902783515.1 uncultured Coriobacteriaceae bacterium
ACCGGAACTGCGTGCATGTGGAGAGCGACGGGTTCTGGTACGCCCACATGAAGCCCGAGACGTTGCTCATGTGCCAGATGCGCGCGCCGACGCGCTGCGCCATCTGGATGCCGTCGCCGGTGTTCGTCGTGCCTGCCTGCAGGTACGTGTACGGCATCTGGGTGAAGTCGGAGATCATGTCAGGATTGGCCTCAAAGCCGCCGGTGCACAGGCACACGCCGCCGTTGGCCTTGACGCGCAGCTCCTTGCCGTCCTTCTCGACGATGACGCCCGTGACCGCGCCGGACGCGTCGGTGATCAGCCGCTTGCCGGGCGCGTCGTACCAGACGGTCAGCTTCTCGCCGTCGGTCCGCGCTTTCACGGCGCTCATGCAGAGGTTGAAGTAGGCGGCGTCGAACGTCGCGGCGCCAACCAGGATGTTGTAGCAGTGCTCGCTGCCCTCAAGCTCGGGGAACTCGTCCCATAGCGGCATGTAGCCCTCGCGGCCCATGCCCCATGCGTTGTCGCTGTGAACCCACTTGCACGGCCCGACGCGATCCTTCTCCACCTCCTTCGGGCAGGCGACGTCAGGATCCATGCCGAGGACGTCCACGGCCCAGTCCCAGTTCCCCGCGGCACCGTCGCAGAACGCGCGCAGCGCCTCCTCGTCGTAGTTGTTGAACTTGCCCATCAGAGCGGTGAAGTACGCGTACAGCGCGTCGGCGTCATCGGTGGCGATGACGTTCTGGCCGGCGGCCTTCGTGTTGCAGGGCTCGGCGCCCTCGGCAGCCTTCTCGCACACGAGGACCTTCGCGCCCTCCTCATAGGCCGCGACGGCGGCGTTGGCGCCCGCGCCGCCAAGGCCGAGGACCACGACGTCATACTCGGCGTCCCACGCCTCCGCCTTGTCGGCGACCGCCGACGACTTCTCCGCCGCCAAGGCCGAGACGCCCGGGACCGCGCCGAGCGCGGCCGCCCCCAACGCCGCGCCCCTCAGCATGCCCCGACGGGTGAGAGTCGCGCCCGCGCCACGTGATGCTCGAACGGAATTCGCCATGAGATCCCCCTTCTCAAGAGCTGGCCGGAGCCCACCGACATCGCACGACCACATACGCCGCACGGCGAGGAACGGGCTTGCGCCTAGCCTATCCAAGCAGAGCGGGAAGGCAGACCATAAATCACGGTACCGTGACGCCAGAAGATGCGCTCGTCATGGCATAAAACTGGGTATTGCGGACGTTTATGCAGGTCAAAGGCTCAGTCTCGCCCCTAATCCCCCGCAGCGGCCAGCATCGCGCCGCCACGCGCCCGCATGTGTGCGCCGCATGGAACGGGCATGTCGGCCAACGTTCTCAGCAGGCGCCTTCCGGAGGTCAACTAGTATCTGTATTAGATACAACTACAGATCATGAATGCGAGGAAGCCCGTGGCACGCGACAACGACCCCATCCAGACCATCCGGCACCGCCGCAGCGTCCGCACGTATGACGGCAAGCTCGTTGCCCAAGACCTTCTCGACAAGGTCATGAGCTATGCGAGCGGCATCCAGAGCCCCTTTGGCGTTCGCGTGCAGTTCAAGCTGCTCGACGTGGAGCGCGACCATCTCTCCAGCCCCGTGATCACCGGCGCGCGGACCTACCTCGGCGCGAAGGTCGCGCGGCAGGCGGGTGCCGAGGAGTCCTTCGGCTACGCCTTTGAGAACGTCGTGCTGTTCGCGACCGAGCTCGGGCTGGGCACCGTGTGGCTCGCCGCGACGATCGACCGCAAGGCGTTCGAGGCCGCGATGGACCTCGCGCCCGACGAGGTCATGCCCGCCGTGAGCCCCCTCGGCCACGCCTCCGACAAGATGTCACTGCGCGAGAAGGCGATGCGCAAGGCGCTGAAGGCCGACGACCGCCTGCCGTTCGGCGAGCTCTTCTTCGCAGGTGACTTCACGCACCCGCTCGCCCCGGAGGCCGCCGGCGCGTGGCGCCCGGTGCTCGAGGCGGTCCGCGTCGCGCCGTCCGCCACGAACAAGCAGCCGTGGCGCGTCGTGGTCACGGACGGGGCGCTGCACCTCTACGAGCAGCACACCAAGGGGTACGCCAAGGACGCGACCGGCGACATCCAGAAGGTCGACCTCGGCATCGCCGCATGCCACCTTGAGCGCGCCGCTGCCGCGGAAGGCATCCGCGGCACGTTCACGCGTGATGCGAACCCGCAGGTCAACATACCTGAAGGGTGCGAGTACCTGTTCTCGTTCGTGCGGGAGTGACGGCGATGGACACCAGGTTCTCCTCGGCGATCCACGCACTCATCCTCATCTCCGAGTCAAGGGAGACGATGACGTCGGAGATGATCGCAGCGAGCGTGGGCACGAACGCAAGCTACATCCGCAAGCTCACCGGGTCGCTCAAGCGCGCCGGGATCATCGGCAGCAGGCGCGGCGCGGCCGGCTTCTGGCTCGCGCGCGACGCGGCGCGGATCACGCTGCTGGACGTCTGGCGCGCGGTCGAGGGCGTCAACGACGTGCACGTCTTTGACCTGCACCAGAACCCCAGCGACACCTGCATCGTCGGCACGAACATCAAACCAGTCCTCAGCGGGATGTTCCGCGAGATGGAGCTTGAGGTGGAGCGGCGACTGGGCGCCCTGACGCTCGCCGACTGCCTGGACGCGATGAGCGCGCGGACGGGCGTGGCGCGCAGGGGTACGGGCGACACGGACGAGACGGGCAGCGCGGACGCGGGAAGCGCGGACACGGACAGCCTTGACGGGCAGGCGGGCATGGACGGCACGACGACACGCGAAGGGGCATGACGATGAAGGCAGCGATCCTGGACGGGTACGACAAGAACGGCCGCGCGCTGGCGGTGAGGGACATCCCCGTCCCCGAGCCCGCCGCGAGCGAGGTGCTCGTGAGGGTGCACGCCGCCGGCGTGAACCCGCTGGACAACATGATCGTGCGCGGCGAGGTGAAGCTCATCACCCCGTATGCGATGCCGCTCGTCATGGGCAACGAGCTGGCCGGCGTCGTCGAGAAGGTCGGCCCCGCGGTCCGTCGTCTGAAGGTCGGCGACCGCGTATACGGCAGGCTGCCGCTCGCAAAGATCGGCGCGTTCGCGGAGTACGCCGCGGTGGACGAGGGGGCGCTCGCCGTCATCCCCGGCTACCTGAGCTTTGAGGAGGCGGCGACCGTGCCGCTCACGGCGCTCACCGCAATCCAGGCCCTTGACCTGCTGGACGCGCAAGCCGGTCAGACGCTCTTCATACCGGGCGGCACGGGCAGCCTCGGCGCGATGGCCATCCCGATCGCCGCCCGCCGTGGCCTGCGCGTGATCACAAGCGGCAGCGCCGCGAACCGCGAGCGCGTCCTGAGGCTCGGCGCCGAGCGGTTCATCGACTATCGCACCGAGGACTACGCGACCGAGCTCTCCGACGTCGACCTCGTGCTGGACACGCTGGGCGGCGACGAGGTCGCGCGCGAGCTGGGCGTCCTGCGCACCGGCGGCAGGCTCGTGTCGCTGAAGGGCATGCCGAACGGGCGCTTCGCCAAGCGCATGGGCATGCCGGCGCTCAAGCGGCTGCTGTTCGCGGCGGCGGGCCACAAGCTTGACAGGCTGGCCTCATCGCAAGGCAAGACGTACGACTTCCTGTTCGTGCACGAGGACGGGCTGGGGCTGGATCGGCTCGCCCGGGGCTTTGACGCCGCACACCCGCTCCCGACATCGGTGGACGCCATCTTTGACCTGGACCAGGTCAACGGGGCGATAGAGAAGGTCCTCGCCGGTCGCTCCAAGGGCAAGACGATCCTGCGCGTGCGGTAGCGCGGTCGCGCATGCGCATCCATGGCCTCGGCCGCGTGCCCGTGAGCGGCTACATCGCCGGCACGAACGCCGCCAGCGAGGAATAGCGCGACCCCCCCTGACGCGGAGACGCCGACACGAGGCCGTTCCCGCGTCGAGCAGCGCCTGGCGTCAGGTCGCCGCGTAGGCACGTTCAAAGAGCGACGAGACCGCGAGAGACTAACGCGTCGCGCACGATGACGAGCGGGCGGGCATCCTTCGGGGCCCACCCGCTCGCGCTGTGCGAGGGCTCACGAGTCCGCGCCTGCCCTTACCCGCCCGCGGACGACTCACCCCGCCCATGCCTGCCGGACGCAGATCCTCCATCGTTTTGCCATCAGCGTCAAAATATGTGCGCCTATGCTTACTCCAGACATCGCTTGGTCGCGCCCTCTCACGCACGGGCAGCGCATCAGCGCATTCGATACGGCCACAGGGAGGAGGGCGCACGTGAAACGGTCATTCTGAGCTGCGTCCTCGTCCACGCGTGACGTGTAGCCGCAGATCCAATCCCACCAAAATCCAGTCCGTCTTCGGCACATCGTGCTGAACGATGCCTGCTGCGACGCCAGCGCGTCTCACCCGTC
>CACZRK010000082.1 GCA_902783515.1 uncultured Coriobacteriaceae bacterium
CGAGCGCGTGACGAGCACGGGCGGCGCCCGCCGCGCGATCGGCGCGCCGCCCGTGCCTGGCGCCGCCGCCTAGTCCCCGAACGTCTCGCTGAACGGCAGCGACGTCTCCTCCGGCGCGTCGCAGCTCGGCGCGCGGAACGTCTCGTCCACGGGGCGCTCCGCCAGCGGCACGTACGTCTGCCGACGGACGGTCGTCTTGTAGGCGGGGCGGATGATGCGCCTGCCGCTCACGAGCTCCTCAAAGCGGTGGGCCGCCCAGCCCGCCATGCGCGCGGTCGCGAACATGGGGGTGTACAGGTCCTCCGGGATCCCCAGCATGTCGTAGACGAAGCCGGTGTACAGGTCGATGTTGGCGCACAGGGTCTTGCGCGTGCCCTTCACCTCGGCGACGATCTCGGGCGTGAGCCGCTCGATCGTCTCGATGAGACGCAGCTCGCGCTCGAACTCGGTGCCGCGCGCGAGGTCCGCGGCGTAGCGGTGGCAGATGACCGCGCGCGGGTCGGACAGCGTGTAGACCGCATGCCCCATGCCGTAGATGAGGCCGGCGCGGTCGTAGGCCTCGCGGCGCAGCAGCGCGCGCAGGTAGTCGGCCACCTGCCCCTCATCGTCCCAGTTCGCGACCGTCGCCTCCAGGTCCTTCACCATGCCGTGGACCTTCAGGTTGGCGCCGCCGTGCTTGGGGCCCTTCAGCGACCCGATGGCCGCCGAGTAGGCGGCGTACGCGTCGGTGCCTGACGACGTGAGGACGCGGCAGGTGAACGTTGAGTTGTTGCCGCCGCCGTGCTCCGCCTGCAGCATGAGCAGGATGTCCAGCATGCGCGCCTCGTCGTGGGTGTACTGGTGATCGGGGCGCAGCATGTCCAGCACCGTCTCGGCCGTCGAGAGGCCCGGGACCGCGGGGTGCCAGATCATGTCGGTGTGGTGATAGGCCTGCTGGATGGCGTAGTAGGCGAGCACGGCGATGCGCGGCATGCGGGCGATCAGCATGACGGCGGTGTCTATCTCGTGCTTGGCGCCCTCGTCGCACGGCGTCGGGTCCGACGCGTACACCTGCAGGATCGCCCGGCCGAGCATGTTCATGACGTTGTCGGACGGGTTGCTGAGCAGGTGTCGGTTCACGAAGCCCTTCGGCAGGTCGCGATACTCGTCCAGCAGCACGTCAAAGCTCGTAAGCTCGCGCTCGTTGGGCAGGACGCCGGTGAGCAGCAGGTAGACGAGCTCCTCGTAGCCAAATCGGTCGGCGGCGACGGCGCCGCCCACGAGGTCCTCGATCGAGTAGCCGCGCAGCGTGAGCTCGCCGGCGTCCGGGACCTTGTCGCCCTCGCTCACCACGTAGCCGTGCACGTTGGAGATGTTGGTGACGCCCGCGACGACGCCCGTGCCGTCGGCGTTGCGCAGGCCGCGCTTCACGTCGGTGCGCTGGTAGAAGCGCGGGTCGATGGAGTTACACGACTCAAAGTGGTCGTAGAGGTCAAAGGCGTCGGGTCTGCGCATGCGGCTTCCCTTCTCGCTCGCGCCGGCCCGCGCGCCGGGGCGACGGGCCCTGGCGGATGCGGGGCGCGGCCACGGTGCCGCGCGCGGCGTCGAGCGATCCCTGAGGTGCGTGTTGAGGTTGAGACTGTGACTTCGACAGGGTCGACGCCCGCGACGCGCGTGGGGCGCGGGCCCTGCCGAGCGTGCGTCGCGGACGGTCGCCCTAGATGCGGTACATGAACTTGAAGACGTCCTCGCGCTGGACCTTCACCTGCACGCCCAGCTGGTCGTCGAGTGAGGTCAGGGCGCTCTGGAGCGTCGCGAACGAGGTCTTCGTCTCGTCGAGCTCCACGATCATGCTCATCGTGAAGATGCCGTCCAGGATCGCCTGGCTGATCTCCAGGATGTTCGCGTCGTTCTCGGCGAGCTTCGTGGCGACGGCGGCGACGATGCCGCTGCGATCGGCGCCGAGCGTCGTGACGACGATGCGGGTCTTGCCTTCGGTGGCCTGCGTGCGTTCCATGGACGTCTCCCTCGTGGGTCGTGTCAGAATCGGTTGCCTGTGGCGTCGTGCGTCGAGAAGGCCGTGGCGCTCGGGCCGAGCGAGCCGGCCTCCCCTCAGCCAGTCCCAGGACCCATGGCTGCGTTGCCTTCCGGGCATTGTATGCCAGACGCGCCCTCGCCGAATGACGCGCCGTGCGCGCGCGGAAAAGAAGCGTCGTTGAGAAACATGCGCGAAACGTACGCGCAGGCGCGAGAACCACACAAGACGAACCGCGCGAGACTTGTCTGCGCGCGCGATACCACAGAGCGAGGCACGTTGCGAAACGCAGGCGCTGTTTCTCTGTGCACGTCCATGAAATCCTCCCATACCTGCTGAATTTTGAAATATGATGGAAGAGATGCGTTTAGGCACGATGATCCAGTTGATCCCGTGCCTTCGGACTTCGATGTCGGGCGTCGCCCGGCAGCTCAAGGAGGAGTACCAGCATGAAGAACCGCGCGTTGATTGGTCTGTCCACCGCGGCCATGTCCGCGCTCGTCGCGGCAGCGGTTGGCTGTGGGCAGCCGGCGGCGAACACGTACACGCCGTCGAGCAGCGAGTCGGGCAGCTCCGCGGCTGCGAGCAGCGCTAAGACCGCCAGCACGTCCTCGTCCGCCAAGGCCACGTCCACGGCTGCCGACAAGGCAGCCTCCGCCAAGGCTGAGAGCGCCACGGCAGCCTCCGCGAAGGCCGACACGGCCGCCTCCGCCAAGGCCGAGACCTCGACCGCGTCTGCCACCTACACGGACGGCACCTACGAGGCGTCCGCGCAGGGCAAGGCCGGCGACGTGCCCGTGACCGTCACCGTCTCCGGCGGCAAGATCACCGACGTCACCGTCGGCGACAACTCCGAGACCCAGGGCATCGGCACGAAGGCCATCGAGCAGCTCCCGTCCGAGATCGTCGAGGCCAACGGCACCGACGGCGTGGACGGCGTCTCCGGCGCGACACTGACCTCCAACGCGATCCTCACCGCCGTGGGCGACGCGCTGGCCCAGGCCGGCGGCTCCGCCGCGACCTCGGCGTCCGCGACCTCCGCTACTTCCGCGAAGTCTGACGCCACCGCCTCCACGAAGGCCGACACGGCTGCCTCCGCCAAGGCCGAGACCTCGACCGCGGCCGCTGCCGGCTCCTACGCCGACGGCACCTACGAGGCGTCCGGCAAGGGCATCGGCGGCGACGTGCCCGTGACCGTCACCATCTCCGGCGGCAAGATCACCGACGTCACCGTCGGCGACAACGACGAGACCGAGGGCGTCGGCTCCAAGGCTATCGAGCAGCTCCCGGCGAAGATCGTCGAGGCCAACGGCACCGACGGCGTGGACGGCGTCTCCGGCGCCAGCGTGACCTCGAGCGCCATCTTCAGCGCTGTGAACGCAATCCTCGACGAGGCCTCGGCCGGCTCCTCCGCGACGACCTCCGCCACCACGGCCGCTTCGTCCAAGGCTGACGCTGCTTCCTCCGCCAAGGCCGAGGCCACGTCCGCCAAGGCCGACGCTGCCGCCACCGCCAAGGCCGACAAGGCCGCGTCCTCCAAGGCCGAGAGCGCCAAGTCCGAGGCCACGTCCGCCAAGGCCGGCTCTGCCGCTTCCTCTGCGAAGGCTGAGTCCGCCGCGTCCGACAAGGCCGCTGCCGGCTCCTACAAGGACGGCACCTACCAGGCGTCCGCCAAGGGCATCGGCGGCGACGTGC
>CACZRK010000083.1 GCA_902783515.1 uncultured Coriobacteriaceae bacterium
CATGGTAGGCGATGGATGACGACCATGCCGCTGAACTCTCGTGGCACCAGGGTAAACCCCTTGGTTCATGGCCTTCCACCTGCGCTATAGCTCTTGTCAAGAGCGACAGCCGCCGTCGATGCTACAGTGAAACGATGGCATGAGAGCCGATCCTCGCCTCGGTGGCGACCGCGACCGGGGCGGCGGGACTCCACGGCAGCGTCGTGCGACGCGCGGGCGCACAGGCAGAGGAGGACAGGTGGGAAACGCGGATGACCTTGGGCGGGCGTCGCTAGCCGCGACGTCGAGAGAGGCAGCTGGCGCGACCGGCACGTCGCAGGGCGAGCGGGCGCGCACGTCCCTGCTGCCGCTCGTGGGAATCGGGTTTTGGCAGGCGTGGTGGATGTGCACAAGCTCGACGGACGCTGTGATCGGGGCCGGCCCGCTCGGGCGCGCCACGATGCGGCTCCTGCTCCTGATGACGCTGCTCGGCTACGTCGCACTCGTGATGCTCGCGCATCGTCTCGCGCCCTACCGCGCCCACCCAGCCGCCATCCCCCTTGCCGCCGTGACGGGCGTCCTCGGGACGCTCGTCATTGCCGCGACGACGCACTCGCCGTCATGTGGTGCCGCAGCCTGGATGCTCACCATGGTCGGGCTCGCCTTCGTGTCGATCTCCGGCGCGCTTGTCCTCGTTATGTGGGGCGAGCGCTGGAGTACGCTCGCCGCGGGGAGCGTGGGCAGGCAGCTCGTTTGCTCATTTGTCGTCGCATTCGCGATCTACCTTGTGATGCCGTGGATCCCCTGGCAGCTCTCTGCGGCGCTGTGCGGCGCGTTCCTCGCGATCTCGGCTGCCTCCCTTGTCGCAGCATGGCGCGAACCGGAACGGGCCGATCCCGTGAGTGCGCTGCTGCTCCGCCCCGCGCCTGTCACCCTGACGCTCTTCGCGCTGCTCGCGATCTCGATTGCCTTCGGCGCCTGCATCGCGACGACGTCCTCGTCTGACGCGGACCGCTATCGGAGTATGCTGCTCGCAGCGGTGCTGATGGCAGCCTTCGCGGCCGTCGTCGTTGCCACGCGATCCGCCGACAACCCCTTCTCGTTCTATCAGCCCATCGTCCCGGCCGTCGCCAGCGGGCTTATCCTGCTCGTCATGCGCACCGGCGATCTGCGGTTCGTCGGAAGCGGCATCGTCATCTTTGGCATCTACTGCCTGGACATGTTCGTCATGTTCGCCGCGTGCGACCTCGCATACCGTGCACGAGCGAAAGTCGCCGTCGTATTTGGCGCGGCGATCATCGCGACGCGACTCGGCACGCTGCTGGGCAGGGAGCTTATGACGCTGCTGTCACGAGCTGGCGCCGTTCAAACCGACGCGTTGCTCGCGATGGCCATCGTCACGGTCGTCGTCGGCGGAACCGCGTTCACCGAGCACCGTCTGCGCAGGTCGTTTCTGCCGGACGCGTCGAGCGAGGCGAGCGGCCTAATCGTCGACGCACGCTGCGATCTGCTCGCCAGCAAGGCTCGACTCACGCCACGCGAGCGCGACGTCATGCGCATGATCGCGCGGGGACGCAGCAACGCCGAGATCGCCGCCGAGCTGGGCATCGCGCAGGGAACCGTGAAGCACCACACGAGCAACGTCTATCGCAAGCTGGGCGTATACGACCGGCAGGAACTCGTGGATCTGGTGAGGACGGCGCCGGCTACCACCTGATCGACAGCATGCGACGCGCGGGCGAAAAACGAGTGGGCACGCAGGGAGACATGCGCGGCCAGCCACCACGCGAGCGCCCCACCCCGCCACGCCGGCAGGATGGGGCGCTCGCGCCACCGATCTGTCAGAGGACCTCGCTTCGAACTGCCTCGCTAGTGCACGTACTCATGCTGGAGGCGGTAGGCGGCCTTCAGGTTGTAGTCCTGCAGCATGTCATCGGGCAGCTCGGCGCTGTCCTCGCGGTGCACAAGCTTCCGGGCGCCGACGGGGCACACGGTGGCGCACTGGCCACAGCGCACGCACTGGAGGTTCACCTGCGGACCGTCCTCGGTCATCGTGATCGCGAACAGCGGGCAGCGCTCGACGCACGCCCCGCACTTGATGCATGCGTCATGGTCAACGACCAGGTTGTAATGCGAGAGGTATGGCGTGGAGTTCATCATGGCCATGCCGTCGTTACCCAGCGCAACGTAGGAGCTCAGGATGTCGCAGCAGTCTCCGTGGCAGGAGCAGATGATTTCGCCGGCCTTGGAGTATGCACGCTGCAGGACCATGCCCTCGTCAACGCTTCGCTGCAGAATCGCCCGCGCCTCGTCCTGCGTGATCTGGCGGCCGAGGCCATTCTCGATGTAATACTGCGCCTCCTCGCCAAAGGACAGGCAGGTGTCCATCGGGTGGTCGCAGCCGTCCTTGACGTCGTCCTCCAGCACGCGGCGCAGGCGACACTGACAGGTGGAGACGCCGATGATCGTGTTGCGGTCGACGATGCTCTCCCAGTCGTCGGTCGGGATGACGCCCTCGTCCTCGGCGATGACGTCGCGGCCCACGGGGATCGGGTAGTAGAACGGCGTCTCGGAGTTATAGAGCTGCTGATCGGCCGTGAAGACCAGCGCGTGGAAGTCGGCGCGCTCGTGCGCGTTGGCAAGGTCTTCGGTCTTGTGCAGCTCGGCCCACTGCTGGATGGTGTCCAGCTTGAGGAAGTCGGCGGCGTTCTCGTCCTCGCGCTCCTGGGCAAGCAGGCCGTACTCCCACAGACCATGCGCATAGGCGATCTGGTGATAGTAGTTCACGCCACCGCGCGTCCAGCGCATGAGCTGGCCGCGATACGACAGGTCATAGCAGAGCTGCTCGCACTCTTCGACGTCGCGGCCGGTCTTCTCGGCAAAGTCGGCGGCAGTGAAGGCGACGCCCATCGGCATCTCGACGTAGGCCTGCGCCTCGTCCTCGGTCCAGTACCGCATGAAGTAGTCGAAGCTCGTGTCCACGACGTCGCTGCCGATGCCCAGGCCATACCCCTCGATAACTTCGCGCAGCTTCACGTAGACGGCGGGCACGACGGTCCCGTCAGCCTTCACGTAGTCCTCGGTCTTGGCGTCGACGGCCGCCTGGCGCATGGCGTTCAGCTTGTCAAGCGTGACGCCCAGACGCCCCTGGCTGATCCCCGTCACGGGGTCCGGGTTCACGCTCTTCGGCTCAGCCGTCGCGATGTCGTGGGCAAGCTCGGCCTTTACCTTCAGCTGCTCCTCCGTCTCCTCGGGTGCGGAAGCCACGAGCTGCAGCTGCTGCGCGTCGTCGGCGGCGGATGCGTCGGCGGCGGAGGACGCGGCGCCGGACATGGCGGCGTCCTTCTCCTTGGCAAGCGCGCTCACGGCGCCCATCACGGGCGTCGCCGCGGCGGCGATCGCGGCGGCACCGACGAACGACCTGCGGGACATGCTCTCCATCTGCGGTTCCTCTCTCTCCAGATCCCCTGTGGCGACGCGGGCGCCCCGTGCGGCCCGCCCGACCTCCCCGGCGGGCGGGTCCCCGGCAGGTGTATTTCGTAGCATAGAAACTGCACTGGTCACCAACCCCGCTTTTCACCCGTCATCA
>CACZRK010000084.1 GCA_902783515.1 uncultured Coriobacteriaceae bacterium
ATGGCCAGGTTGGCGAGAAAAGCGCTGCTCACGGCTCGCAGCTTTATGACCACGGTGTAGTCGTCCGGGGTCTCGATGCTCTCGATGCCGGTGCCGTCCGCCTTGGAGCCAAAGGTGAACGCCGCGTACGGCATGTCGTCCGTACGGTCGGGCTCGAGCTGGCGGCCGATGGACTTCTTGACGGCGGCGGCGTTGAAGTCCGCGCCGTCCTGGAACTTGATGCCCTTACGCAGCTTGAACGTGTAGGTCAGGCCGTCGTCGGAAACGTCGTAGGACTTGGCCAGGCCGGGCTCGACCTCACAGTTCTTGGCCTTGTACTTGAGCAGGTTCTCGTAGATCTGCACCATGACCTTCGCGGACTCGCCGTCATCGATGTAGGCGGGGTCGAGGCCGCGGGGATCCGCGCCCTGCGCGAAGGTGATGGTGAAGTCACCAGAGCCGGAGCCGGAGCCGCTCGCGTCGCTCGCGCGCTTGGAGCCGCAGCCGACCATGGATGCAAAGGCGCTCGAAGCCGTGACGGTGGCCATGGCCTTCACGAACATCCTTCGTGACATTTCCGCTTTGCTTGACATGGGCAATCCCCTTCCGGTAAGCGGTCGGGCGGTGCCAACGCCGCCCCTCCCGCAGGGCGAGTCCTTCTCGCCGCAATCAGTACGGTTACACATGTCTGTGACATACCTGTTTCATGCCTTAAAATTAGTTATCAATTTGGCGATAAGTTTTCTTGTACGAAACATTTGGAATGTTTCCGCAGTGAAACGACTATTGATGCCCACCATTGCAAGTTTTCAGCATCCTATGCCATGCGGACGAGAAGAACGACCACGTCCGGGCCGCATCCCCACCAAGACGTCGAGTGTTATCGAATACTCCGCTCGCCCATACACGCGCCGCCCGCGCCATGGAGCGCCGCAGTGCCGTAAAATGGTGGCTGCTTACGTACGGCTTAAGGGAGGGGCGTTGCCCTCCTTACGGGATAAGGGGGCGAACCGCGCCATGGAGCTGCCAAGCCACACGCTGTATGCCGACCTCAAGAACTTCGGCCGCATCTCCAACCGCGACGCGGCGCTCGCGCTCTTCGACCCCGAGGCCCGCTACGGCGAGCTCACCATCCGCAGCCGCGCCCTGAACGACCGCTCGTTCATCTCGCGCGAGATCGTGCACGCACGCCCCGGCCAGTACGGCGTCGAGTGCTTCCAGGACTTCCCCACCTCGGTGCGGGCGCTCTGGTCGGTCCTGCTCGAGCGCCACGGCGGTGGCGACGCCGGATGCCACGCGCTTCTCGCCCACTACACGGGCTCCGCGGCAGAAAAGATGCGCCGCGCCGTGGCCGATACCGGTGGCGACGCCAACCTGTACGCCAACACGATCCAGAAGCTGTCGGTCGAGCCCGGCCTCACGGACGAGCGGCGCGGACAGCTCTGCCTCATGCTCTTTGTGGTGACGGGCTGCCTGGGCAGCCCCGGCCCCTCCATCGGCATCGTGGACGACTTCGCGACGGAGGCGTTCTCGCTGGGACTCGGCACCATAGAGACGAGCGTGGGCCCGGGCTTCGCGCGCGCGGTCAGGCCTCCGGAGCGCGGCGTTCAGCTGGGGCTCCTGCGCATCCTGGACGGCGTGGCGCAGCCGCCGCTGCTGACGCTCTCGCTGGCGCCGGAGGGCACGGTCATAGGCGCGCTGGCCACCACCCCCAACGCCATCACCAACGTGGACGTCGACGTGTCCCGCGAGCACCTGCGCATCTATCGCAGGGGCGGCACCTGGTGGGCGCAGGGCCTGGGCTCCACCAACGGCACAACGCTCATATCCGGCGACACGCGCAAGACGAGCGTGATAGAGCCGCCGCGCGCGGAACGAAAGCCCGGCGTCACGTACAGCCCGGTAAAGATAACCAACAGTGACACGCTCTGCCTTGGCGCCACGACCAGGTTCCTGGTCCTGCGCATCGCGGGGCCGCACGCGCAGCACGACGCGAAAGGGAACGAATAGCATGGCGGACGAGAAGAACGGCCCCCTCGGTCGGCTCGAGGTAATCGAGTTCGACCAGTTTGACACGTCGTTTGCCGTGGACCCCGCGGACGAGGGCAACGCCCGCCGCCGCTACATGACGCTCCTGGCGGAACCCGCCTCCCCCGGCGGGACCAGCCGCCACACCTCCTACGCGGAGGTCCTGCACGTGCGCAACACGGAGGACGAGTACTTTGCCCTCAAGCGGCTGCGCCCCGTGCCGGCCGACCAGGACGCGCTCAACCGCCGCGGGCGCGAGGCGGCGCTGTTCGAGGAGTACCGCAACATGCTCGCGGTGTCGCAGCTGCAGGGCTTCCCGCGCGTGTACGGCTACGGCGTCACGCACGAGGGCGACCCGGGCATCCTCATGGAGTGGGTGCAGGGCAGGAACCTGCTCGAGGCACGGCGGGAGGGCCTCCTAGCCCAGCGCGAGGACGGCGGCGTCGAGGCCACCACGGTCGCGGCGGTGGGGCTCTCCGTGCTGCAGGCGCTCGCCTCCACCACGTGCCTTGAGGGTACTTTTGTGCACCGCGACCTCTCGCCGCGCAACCTCATGGTGCGCGTGCCCGAGGGCCACCACGGCACCCTGGACCCCAGCGCGCTGGAGTGCTGCGTGATCGACCTGGGCAGCGCCCTGTACATGCGCCCGGACGAGGCCACGTTCACCGCGACCATGGACGTGTGGAGAAGCGCGACCCCCGAGTACGCCCCGCCCGAGATGCTGGCCATTAGCGACCGCAGCTACATGCGAGCGAGGCGCTCCCCCAAGATCGACGTGTACGCGCTCTGCAGCGTGCTGTACGAGCTGTACTGCGGGCACACCCCCTACCGCCTGTGCGACCGCCCGACGGAGGACCCCCTCAAGATCAAGACGGCCGAAAGCCCCGAGCCGCTCTCCGCGCGCCAGCCGGAAGAGCAGCCGCTGGTGGACGCCATCATGTCCGGCATCGCCGCGGACCAGGACGCCCGCCCGGACGCGCTCGCGCTCTTTGGGCAGCTGGCGCGCTGGCAGCGCCAGGCGACGGGCCGCTCCGTCGAGCTGCGCGACGGCCTGACCCCCGCGCACGTGGTGGGCACGCGCCTGTGGACCGAGCGCCCCACGCCCACGCCCGCCGCGCCCGCCAGCCAGGCGCCCGACTCCGCCACCGGCACC
>CACZRK010000085.1 GCA_902783515.1 uncultured Coriobacteriaceae bacterium
AGAGGAAGTCGGCCGTGCGCGGGTCGCGCGGGCTGTTAATGACCTGCTGCGCCGGGCCCTCCTCGACGATCGCGCCGTCGAACAGAAACGCGATGCGATCGCTGACGTCGCGCGCGAAGCCCATCTCGTGCGTGACGATGCCGACCGCCATGCCGTCTGCGGCGAGCTCGCGGATGAGGTCGTGCATGTCCGCCGTCAGCTTCGGGTCAAGGGCGCTGGTCGCCTCGTCAAAGTACATGACCTTCGGGTTCATGCACAGGGCGCGCGCGATGGCGACGCGCTGCTGCTGGCCGCCGGAGAGCTCGCAGGGGACCTTGTCGGCGTGATCGGAGAGCCCCAGGCGGTCGAGCAGGGCCATAGCCTGCGCCGTGACCTCCTCGCGGTCGCGCCGCTGCACGCGGATCGGCGCGTCGGTGACGTTCCTGAGCACCGTGTAGTGCGGGAAGAGGTTGTAGTTCTGGAACGCGAGCCCGAAGCGCATGCGCGCCTGCTTCACGGCGGCCTTGTCATAGGCGGCGGCACCGTCCCTGACCGGCGCGCAGACGGTCAGGTCGCCGTAGGCGAACGTCGCCGCGTCAAAGCGGTCGAGCAGCGTGAGGCAGCGCAGCATCGTGGACTTGCCCGCGCCGGAGGGCCCGATCAGCGAGACGACCTGGCTGGGCATGATGGTGAGGCTCACGTCGTGCAGGACCTCGCGGTCGCCGAACGACTTGCGCGCGTGCTCGACGCGGACGGCGGGGAGCGTCGGGGAGTCAGCGGTGTTAGTCATGGTAGTAGGAGAGCCTCTTCTCGATGACGCGGAGGATGAACTCGATCACGAGGCAGCACACCCAGTAGACCCCGGCCGCGATGGCGAACGGGACCATGGTGCGCTGGCTTGCGACCAGGGCCTTGCCGGTGGTGAACATCTCGGCGACGCCGATGGAGAAGGCCAGCGACGTGTCCTTGACGAGCGTGATGATCTCGTTGCCCATCGCGGGAAGGATGCGCTTGATGACCTGCGGCAGGATGATGTGGAAGAACGTCTGCGAGCGCGAGTAGCCCAGCACCTGCGCAGCCTCGTACTGGCCGCGGGGCATGCTCTGGATGCCGCTGCGATAGATCTCGGCGAAGTAGGCGGCGTAGTTCACGATGAACGCGATGATGCATGCTGTGAACTTGTAGCCCGTGCCCGTCGATATGCCGAAGACGTAGTAGGGGGCGAAGAACACCGCGAACATTTGCAGCATGAGCGGCGTGCCGCGCATGATGGAGATGTAGACGCCCATCAGCCAGGAGAGCGGCTTGCACGAGCTGAGCCTGCCGAGCGCGACGAGCACGCCGAGCGGGATGGCGCCGAGCAGCGTGAGCGCGAAGATCTGCAGCGTCACCACAAAGCCCTGCATGAGCATGCCGAACATCGTCGAGAGTTCCATGCGTCCACCAATCATGCGACGGACGCCGCCGCGCCCGTCGCCTCGTCACAACCATGCGCCTGGGGGCGCGTCCCTACTTGAGGAGCCACTCGTCAAAGGAGACGCCCTGGCTCGCGTACTTGTCGCACAGCTCCTTCACGGTGCCGTCGGCGTAGAGGTCCCGCAGGTCCTGCTCGACGGTCGCCGCGAGCGCCTCGTCGCCCTTCTTGAAGCCGACGGCGAAGTGCTCGGAGTTCAGCGGCTCGTCCAGCACCTTGAAGGTGTCCGTGCGGTCACCGATGTTGAAGGTCGCGACGGGGGCGTCCATCGCGACGGCGTCCACCTGACCGCTCTCGAGCTCCATGAAGGCGGTGTTGTACTCGCCGATGGTCTGCAGGTCGGCGAAGGTGGCGCCGAGATCGGCCTGGTCGCCGCCGTTTTCTAGCAGGTGGAGCGCGGCGGAGTCGGCCTGCGCGACGACGGTCTTGCCGGCGAGGTCGGCGAGCGTGTTGATGCCGGAGTCCGTGCGCACGGCGATGACCTGGCGGTTCTCCATGTAGGGCGCGGTGAAGGCGTAGTCGTCCTCGCGGCCCTCCATCGTGAAGCCGTTCCAGATGCAGGTGATCTGTCCGGAGTTGAGCAGCGCGTCCTTCGCGTCCCAGTCGATGGGGTCAAGCTTGAGCGTCCAGCCCTCTCGCTCGCAGACGGCCTTGGCGAGCTCGATGTCAAAGCCGGTGAACTCGCCGTCGTCGCCGACGTAGCCGTAGGGCGGGAAGTCCTGGTCAAAGCCGAGCACGAAGTCGCCCGTGAGCGTGGCCGCACCGCGATCGGCCGCCGAGGAGGCCGCGGCGGCCTTGTCGGTGACCGAGGAGGCGGCGGTGCCCGTGGCGGTCTTGTCGGCGCTTGCGGACGAGGCCGGCGCGGCGGCCTTCTCGGAAGACGACCCGCAGCCGGTCAGGGCGAGCGCCGCGGGTGCCGCGACGAGCGCGAGCATGCCGGTGACGAACGCACGACGCGTGGGCGTGGTCTGCATGTCCTTGTTCATGGTCTGTCCCTTTCGTCAGACGTGAGGCGAGAGCGCCGCGTGCGTCGGGTGCCGACTTCGGGTTTGCCGCCGCGCCTCCGACGCTTCGCTTCATCACTCTACTGCGATGGAGTAAGTCTATACCATGGGAGGCGTCGCGTGGGGCCGAATTCATGGTCAGCCTACATCGCCGCGGGGAGTTCACGCCGCATGCACCGAGCGCGGCCGGCCGTGCGCTATGATCAGACGCATGCGCGCGCCGTGCGCCGCCCAGCCGCCGCCACGTCGGGGGCGGGCGGCGCGCGGCGCGCGAGAACCCATACGACATGCCCCGGCGCCCCGGACGTCACGCGGCATACCGGCGATTGGATTGATCCCCGCACATGATTGTTCAAGTCGACAAGGTCACCAAGTCATTCGGCGCGCGCACGCTCTTCACCGACGCGTCCTTCCAGATCAACCCGCGCGAGCGCTTCGCACTTGTCGGCCCGAACGGCGCCGGCAAGTCCACGATGCTCAAGATCGTCATGGGGAAGGAGCCCTGCGACGCGGGCCACGTCTACTTCGCGAAGGGCGTGAACGTCGGCTACCTGGAGCAGGAGGCCATCGAGATCAAGGGTCGCTCCGTGCTGGAGGAGGTCATGAGCTCCGCCGAGGAGATCCGCGCCCTCGAGCGCCGCATCACCGAGCTGGAGGGCCTCATCTCGGACCCAGCGCAGGCGGCGAACCACGACGAGCTGCTGGAGGAGTACGGCCGCCATCGCGACCGCTACGAGGCGGCTGGCGGCTACGAGCTGGAGTCCCGCGCGCGCTCGATCCTGACAGGTCTCGGCTTCACCGTCGCCGACCTGGACCGGGACGTGGCCGAGTTCTCCGGTGGCTGGCAGATGCGCATACAGCTCTCCAAGCTGCTGCTTCGCCACCCTGACCTGCTGCTGCTGGACGAGCCGACCAACCACCTTGACCTCGCGAGCGTCCAGTGGCTGGAGAGCTTTCTCTCCGGCTACGACGGCGCCGTCCTCATCGTCAGCCACGACCGCGCCTTCCTGGACGGGATGGTGAACCACGTTGCCGCCATCGAGCACGGCAAGCTGGACGTCTACGCGGGCAACTACTCCTCCTACATACGCCAGCGCGAGGCGCGCCTCGAGCAGC
>CACZRK010000086.1 GCA_902783515.1 uncultured Coriobacteriaceae bacterium
CGCCGAGAGCCTGGAGACCTGCGGCGCCGAGGTCCAGAAGGGCAACGCCCCCGAGGAGCGCAAGATCCAGCGCCTCTTCCGCCGCGGCGAGGCGACGCGGCTCATCAAGCGCTGCAACGACTTCGGCGCCGGCGGCGTCTCGGTCGCGATCGGCGAGCTCGCGGACGGCCTGGACATCAACCTGGACGCCGTGCCCAAGAAGTACGACGGCCTGGACGGCACCGAGCTCGCGATCTCCGAGTCGCAGGAGCGCATGGCCGTCGCCGTCGCCGCCGACGACGTGGACGAGTTCCTGCGCTACGCGCAAGAGGAGAACCTGGAGGCAACGGTCGTCGCGACCGTCACCGCCGAGAAGCGCGTCCGCATGACCTGGCGCGGCGCGCGCATCGTGGACGTGAGCCGCGCGTTCCTGGCGACCGACGGCGTCGCCAAGCACCAGGCGGTCCACGTGGAGCGCCAGGGCGCCTACGAGCCCGCCTGGCCCGGCGCGACGCTCGCCGAGCGCCTGGGCGCGCTCGTGCGCGACCTGAACGTCTGCTCCAACAAGGGGCTCGTGGAGCGCTTTGACGCCACCATCGGCGCGAGCACGGTCCTCATGCCCTTCGGCGGCCGGCGCCAGCTGACGCCGGCGCTCGCGATGGTGGCCAAGCTGCCCGTCCCGGGCGAGACGACGACCTGCAGCGGCATGGCGTGGGGCTTCAACCCCTACCTCATGGACGCCAACCAGTTCACCGGCGCCTACCTCTCCGTCGTGGAGAGCGTCGCCAAGCTCGTCGCCACGGGCTTCAGGCACCGCGAGGCGTACCTGACGTTCCAGGAGTACTTCGAGAAGCTCCGCGACGACCCCGCGCGCTGGGGCAAGCCCACCGCCGCGCTGCTCGGCGCGCTCATGGCGCAGCTTGACCTGGGCATCGGCTCCATCGGCGGCAAGGACTCCATGAGCGGCAGCTTTGAGGACCTGGACGTCCCGCCGACGCTCGTGAGCTTCGCGACCGCCGTCGGCCCCGTGAGCCGCGTCACCTCCCCGGAGATCAAGGCGGCGGGCCACCGCCTGGTGCGCGTCGCGCCGACCTACCTGGCCGACGGCGTCACGCCCGAGGCGACCTCGCTGCTCGCCGTGCTGGACTGCGTGGAGTCGCTGATCGGCGACGGCGCCGCCTGCGCCGTCTCCACGCCCGGCTACGGCTGCACGGCCGAGGCGCTCTTCAAGATGACGCTCGGCAACGCGCTGGGCGTCACGCTCGCCAACGGCGTGGACGCGGACGGCCTCTTCCGCCTCGCCTACGGCAGCTTCGTCGTGGAGCTCGCCGACGGCGCGCCCGTCCCCGCGGCCGGCGACGGCGTCTCGGTGACCGAGCTCGGCGTGACCACCGAGGCGTTCGAGCTCGTCGGCGCGGGCGAGCGCATCGACCTCGCGCAGGTGCAGGAGGCCTGGGAGCGCCCGCTTGAGGACGTCTTCCCCTATCGCGGCCACGGCGAGGCGGTGCGCGCGATCAGCCACCCGGCGACGCCCCGCACGCGCCCCGCGACGGCGCCTCGCGTCGCCCGCCCGCGCGTCATTATCCCGGTTTTCCCGGGCAACAACTGCGAGTTTGACTCCGCGCGCGCCTTCACGCGCGCCGGCGCCGACCCCACGACGCTCGTCATCAACAACCTCACCCCGCAGGCGGTCGCCGAGAGCGCCGAGGCGCTCGTGCGCGAGATCCGGCGCAGCCAGATACTCATGATCCCCGGCGGCTTCTCCGGCGGCGACGAGCCCGACGGCTCGGCGAAGTTCATCACGGCGTTCTTCCGCGCGCCCGCCGTCACTGAGGCCGTGCGCGACCTGCTCCAGAACCGCGACGGCCTGATCCTGGGCATCTGCAACGGCTTCCAGGCGCTCGTGAAGCTGGGCCTGGTCCCCTACGGCGACATCCGCGACATGGACGACGCCTGCCCGACGCTGACGTTCAACACGATCGGCCGTCACCAGAGCCGCCTGGTGCGCACGCGCGTCGCCTCCACGCTCTCGCCGTGGCTCAGCCGCTGCGAGGTCGGCGACGTCCACACGATCGCGATCAGCCATGGCGAGGGGCGCTTCGTCGCGAGCCCCGAGACGCTCGCCGCGATGGAGGCGGGCGGCCAGATCGCCACGCAGTACGTGGACGAGCAGGGCGTGCCGAGCATGGACCTGGACGTGAACCCGAACGGCTCGGTCCTCGCCATAGAGGCCATCACGAGCCCCGACGGCCGCGTCCTCGGCAAGATGGGCCACTCCGAGCGCATCGGGGCGGGCGTCTACAAGAACGTCCCCGGCAACACGCTCCAGCCGATCATCGAGGGTGGCGTGGACTACTTCGCGTAGCCTTCGTGACGCGCGGCGCCACGCCGCGACAACGCACGACACGGCCGTCGCGGCACGCGCGACGGC
>CACZRK010000087.1 GCA_902783515.1 uncultured Coriobacteriaceae bacterium
GCGAGGCGGCGCGCAAGGCCGACGTGCGGCTCGCGGGGACGGCGGATGAACTGTCAGTGCACCACGCGTGACGTGTCTGTCGTCGCTCAGTGCGTCGATTTTATTTACATATACGTGTATAATATCAGCATGAAGACATCGCAGAACATATCGCAACTCATGGACCTGGCGGCCTCGCAGTGGTCCCTGTTCACCTCCGCGCAGTCCATCACGCTCGGGGTCAGCCGCACGCAGCTCACGCGAATGGCCGAGGACGGCCGCATCGAGCGCATGACACGCGGCGTCTGGCGCGTCACCAACGCACCAGAGGCGCAGAACATCGCCATCATGGCCGCCTGGCTTTCGCTCTTCCCCAAGGAGATGGCCTGGGACCGTCTGAGAAAGCGTCCCTATGATGCCGTCGCGACGGGCAGGACGGCAGCTGCGCTGCACGGTGACACCGTGCTTCACCCCGAGCCCTACACGTTTGCCATCAGGAGGGGCAAGCGCAGCGCACGGGACGACGTCAGGCTCTGCACATGGGAGGTTGACGAACGCGACGTCGTGTTCATAGAGGGCATTCCCACGGCATGCCCCGAGCGCACCATCGCCGATCTCGTGCGCCTGCGCGAGGACCCAAGCCTCATAGACGGCTTCGCGCGAGACGCGGCATCGCGCGGCATCGCCGTCGATGAGAGCCGACTTGCAACGCTGCTCGCGCCCCTGGCGGCCCGCAACGGCTATGCTAAGGATGACGGCGCCGCGTTCGCTCACAGCCTCATCGTGCGCGACATCCTTCCCGAGTGGTCCGCCCAAACCATCGGTCAGCTCAAGGCGATAGCCAATGATCTCAAGTCGCTCACGGCCAAGGCGACGCCAGCCATGTCCCAGGCGCTGTCTGCGCTCTTCGGGGCAGTTGGTCAGCTGAAGAGCTCACTGCCAGACCAAGCGCAACACCCCGAAGCGCCCAAACCAGTCGCGGAGGCTCTGGGGGCGGTCACCGGCACAACGGGCGCCGAGGACGAGCGAGACAAGGGGGACACCGCATGAGGTACAGGAGCCCGAAAGCTCTTGAACAGGCCGTCAAAGCCGCGGCGAGGAGGTCGGGCCGCGACGTAGGCAAAGCGATCGCCGCCTTTTGGCGCGATCGCCTGCTCTGTCGGGTGTTCAGCACGCCCGAACCCGAGTTTGTGCTCAAGGGAGGGCAGGGCATGCTCGCCAAGGTCCCCGATGCCCGCGAAACACGCGACATCGACCTGCTGGGCACCAGCGGCAACCTCGACGAGGCGCTGGACGAGCTCAAGGCGCTTTCCTCCAAAGACCTGGGTGACTACCTTGACTTCCGCTTCGAGACGGCACGTCCAACCGACACCTCGCAGGACTACCGCACGGGCTACACGGTCACCTTCGAAGTGTGGCTCGGCGGCACGGTCAAACGTGGCACGGTCTCGGTAGATCTTGTCGTGGACACAGTCCCGCCAGGGAGCTACGACATGGTTGACTCGATCTCGAGTCTCAAGCTGGAGGGTCTCGAGACCCATCCGTATGCCATTACGAAGCCGGCATCACGCGTTGCCGAGAAGGTCGGCGCGACGATGCAAGACTATGGTGGCAACCCGTCCTCGCGCGTGAAGGACCTCGCAGATCTGGTGAAGACCATGTGCGTCGAGGACGTGGACGCCGATGATCTCGCACGCCATCTGCGCTCCGAGGCGGCCATTCGCAGAATCGGGACAATACCGGCATTCGTCGTGCCAGACGCCTGGAAGACGACGATGTCGTCCAACTACCGCAAGATCGCGCGGGAATCCCGGCTGCCCGAACGCTACGAGGACGCCGCCACCGCTGAAGAGGCCGTCGCCGCCTGGCTGCGACCCGTCATCGAAGGCGAGGCCGCCGGGATGACGTGGCTCGCATCCGAGCAGGTCTGGAAGCCGAAGCGATCCTGAGCCCTGAGAAGAAAAACGGTCGCCCCTCGCTGCCGCACGTCGTCGCCCTCCTGCCGCCAGCGTCCCAGCCGCCTGGAACCTCTTGTCGCACGCATCGTCCACCCGTGGCGCCCTCACGCGTGCAGGCCAAGCTCCTCCAGGGTCGCACCCTTGAGCCGGTGCAGGCGAAAGAGCCAGCACCACTCGTTCAGGTCATTGACGCTGAACGTCCTCCCGTCCGGCGCGACATAGAACCCGAGCGTCCCCATGCGGTCCGTCTCCACGCACCCGAGCTCCACGAGCTCCTCGCCGGTCCAGTCGTGGTCCGTCAGGAAGAGGACCCCGTCGTCGTCCGCCTCCAGCTGGACGGTGTCGTGCAGGAGGTTCACCTCGACCGCCTGCCAGGGGCTGACCATCCCGTCTCCGTATCGATCGATGCTGACCGCCACGTCGATCGCCACCATGACGGCGAGCGCGACCAAGACCCCCAGCAGCCTCTTCGGCAGTCTTTTCATGGGCAGGCACCTCCCGAGCCACGCACGGCGAGCCACACGCGGGGCTTCACGGCGTCTGCGGGTGGGCGACGCCCGCGCGCACCCGTGCGCGCGCCCCGCGCGCGTCCGCCGCGTACCCGCCCAGTGTGGCACGATGGGCGCCGTCGGATCCGCGCTCGCCAGGTTCGGCGCGTATCCCCATGACCGTGCGGGTCGGGCGGTGCGGAAAGGATGGGGCGGAGGGGCGCAGGGGACGCATCGGGGGGATCGGCATGATCGCCTCGGCGGCGCCACCTCGAAGTATCGGTCCATGTCCTCGCCCGCGTCAAAGCTCTCGAGCAGGGCGTCCCTATCGCTGCGCGCTTATTCGAGCGTCACGTCCGGGCGCCC
>CACZRK010000088.1 GCA_902783515.1 uncultured Coriobacteriaceae bacterium
GTCGGCGGGCAGGCACGCCCGCACGCGCTGGGGACGCGTGGTGAGCAGGAAGAACCGCACGTCAGGCCGGGCGCGGATGACGTCCCAGGCCTCGTCGCGCCAGGCGTCGGCCTCCTCTAGGAAGAAGTCCGAGGTCATGCACACGCGGATGAGCTCGCCGCTGCGCACCTTGTAGCCGCCGTCGCGTCGACGCTGCAGCGGATAGTCAAAGCCGGCCTGGGCGCGGCGAACGCGTCGGCCGTCAAGACCGCGGGCTTGGTCGAGGAAGTACATGTAGCAGTTGTCGCACCCCTCGCTGCACTTGACGCAGCCGTGCCAGGGGTTCCAGATGTCGTGCACGTGCGATGCCTCCCTCCGAGGGGTTGCGAGGCGGGCGGAGGGTGGGGCGCGACTCGCCCGGAGCGTCTCGAGCGCTTAGAACACGGCGTCGATAGGGTCGCTCACCCGCGGGACGACCTCACCGCGGCCGACCTCGCGCAGTGCGTCCAGAAGGGGCTGCTGCGTGCCGTCGAGCATGCGCAGGTCAAGCTCGACCGCGTCGGTGAAGCGCGTGTCGAGGACCTTGGCCCCCAGGTCGGCCGCGAGGCGCGCGACGCGCTCGTAGAGGGGGTAGCCCACCCGGACGCTCACGTCCACGCAGCGCGAGACGCGGACGAGCCGCGCCGAGGCGACGGCCATGCGGGCGACCCCGGAGTAGGCGCGCACCAGGCCGCCCGTGCCCAGGAGCGTGCCGCCGAAGTAGCGCGTCACCACGCAGCACACGTCCCGCAGGCCGCTGCCGCGCAGCACGTCGAGCACCGGCGGGCCCGACGTCCCCTGAGGCTCGCCGTCGTCGCTGCGGCGCTCCCCGCCCAAGCGCAGCGACCACGCGTACACGTTGTGCCTGGCCAGCGGGTTCGCCCCGCGGACCTCGTCGACGAGCGCCCGTGCCTCCTGCTCGCTGGTCACGTGGTCCAGCGTCGCGATGAAGCGGCTCGCCTTCTCTTCCAGCTCGGCCGTTGAGCGGCCGGCGACCGTCGTGTACGCATCCATGGGTACGGAGTATAGCAGCCGGCGACACGACAACGCGGTGCCGCTATCTCGCCACGAGCACGACCACCACCACGACCAGCGCGACGAGCACCGCGAGGCCGACAACCAGGGCCCAGCCGCGGGCATACCACCGCGCGTCCAGTCGACGCCCCTGCTCGCTCACGACGACGTGGCCGTCGGCGTCGCGCTTGACGTCGGACGCGGCGCCCTTCCAGTAGTCGTCCTTCCCCTCGTCCCACTTCTCGTCGTCATACTCGATCATTGGAACGCACCCCCTCACGCTACGGTATGCCGCGACGGCGCACGCGTCAACGCAGGCGCTGTCGTCCACGAGAGACAACGGGTCGCGCGTGGTAAGCGCACCTGGCTCGCCGCCGCCCGCCCGACCTTCTCGACGCCATGCCCCATCTCTAGGGATCCTCCCCACCCGCGATAGGGACTTCCCTGATTCGCGACGACGGGCCCGTTCATAGACTCGGTCGTGGAAGGGGGACCTCCGTCCCGACCGCGCGGGCGCGCCACGCGTCCGCACCGCGACCGGCGCGTCGTTCCCCCGATCACCGACAGCCCCGCCCGCGCCGCGCGCGGCACCGGGGAACCGATCGCACGGGAAGAGGGATCGCACGATGGCACAAGGCGGTACGACGGCGTCGGAGACGCTGGGCGCGCTGGGGCCAAACCCCACGCGCAAGGAGATCCTCGCACATTGGGAGCCCGAGGACGCACAGTTCTGGGAGCGGTACGGCAGGGGCGTCGCGAACCGCAACCTGACCGTCTCGGTCATCGCGCTGCTGGTGGCGTTCTGTATCAACACGCTCGCGGCCGTCGTGAGCGCGCGCCTGAACGCCGCGGGCTTCTCGTTCACCTCGGGGCAGCTCTTCCTGCTCACTGCCCTGCCCGGCCTCATCGGCGCCACGGGGCGCCTGGTCTACACGTACCTGCCGGCCATCTTCGGCGGCAGGAACTTCACCTTCGTGAGCACCGCCGTGCTGCTCGTCCCGCTGGTCGGGCTGGGCGTCGCCGTGCAGGACCCCTCCACGCCGTTCTGGCTGTTCGCGGTGTGGTTCGCGCTCATCGGCCTGGCGCTGTCCAACTTCTCGGCGTCCATGGCCAACATCGGCTTCTTCTTCCCGATCGCCAGGAAGGGCACGGCCAACGGCCTGAACGCCGGCATCAGCAACCTCGGCGTCGCCGTCACCTACTTCGTGACGCCCATCGTGATCGGCACGTCGCTGGGCCTGGGCGCAGGCACCACGACGCCGGCCGGCACGGTCATGTACCTGCAGAACGCCTGCTTCGTGTGGGTCATCCCCACGATCGTCGCACTCGTGCTCGTCGCGCTGTTCATGGACAACCTGCCCATGCCCCGGCAGAGCGTGCGCGACATGGCGCAGATTTTCAAGAACAAGCACACGTGGTTCATGACGGTCATTTACACCTGCGGCTTCGGCTCGTTCATCGGCTACTCGATGGCGCTCGCCCTCATCATCGGCAAGGTGTTCCCCTCCGTGGACGCGAGCTACATGATGTTCCTCGGGCCGCTCATCGGCGCCGGCATCCGCCCGGTCGGCGGGTGGCTGGCCGACAAGGTGGACTCGGGCGCCAAGGTCACGTTCGTCTCGCTGCTCGTCATGCTCGCCGCAACCGTCGTCGTCATCCTGGGCATCCGCGCGGACAACTTCGCGCTGTTCTTCGGCGCCTTCCTCGTGCTGTTCATGACGACCGGCTTCATCAACGGCGCCTCGTTCCGCATGATCCCCAACATCTTCCGCGACCGGGCGCAGGCGTCGCAGGTCACGGGCTTCACCGCCGGCATCGCCGCGTACGGCGCGTTCATCATCCCGATCCTGTTCAGGAGCAACTACCTCACCGCGCTCGTGATCCTCGCGGCGTTCACCGCGGTCACGCTGGTCCTGACCTGGGTCGTCTACACGCGACCGAACGCGGAGGTCAAGTGCTAGCGACGAGGCGCTGACCCACCGCACGGCACGCGCGCCGACGCGCACGCCGACGCACACACACACGCACGCGTCACCGCACGTCACAACACGCATCACCCGACATCGATCAAAGGGACAGGAGAGGGACATGGGAGGTCTGTTCGGCAGGCACAACCACATCAGGCGCGCCGACGAGCCCGCCAGCGACAAGGGCGCGCACCAGACCGTGCGCGAGGGCGGCCGCGAGTGGGAGGACATGTACGAGGGGCGCTGGGCGCACGACAAGCGCGTCCGCTCCACGCACGGCGTCAACTGCACCGGCTCCTGCAGCTGGGAGATCTTCGTCAAGAACGGCATCGTCACCTGGGAGAACCAGGCGCACGACTACCCGGAGACCGCCGAGGACATGCCCGACTTCGAGCCTCGCGGCTGCCCGCGCGGCGCGTCGTTCAGCTGGTACCTCTACAGCCCGCTGCGCATCAAGTACCCCTACATCCGCAAGGAGCTCGCCGAGCTCTGGCGCGCGGCGCGGCGCGAGTGCGGCGGCGCCCTGGAGGCGTGGCGCAGCATCGCGAGCGACCCGGAGAAGCAGGCGCGCTACAAGGACGCGCGCGGCCTGGGCGGCTTCGTCCGCTCCACGTGGGAGGAGGCCACCGAGATCGTCGCGAGCTCGCTGCTGTACACGGCCTACGAGTACGGCCCCGACCGCAACTTCGGCTTCTCGGTCATCCCGGCCATGTCCATGCTGTCCTACGCCGCCGGCGCGCGGTTCAACCAGCTCATGGGCGGCGCCCAGCTCTCGTTCTACGACTGGTACGCCGACCTGCCCCCGGCAAGCCCGCAGGTCTGGGGCGACCAGACCGACGTGCCGGAGAGCTCCGACTGGTACAACGCCGGCTACCTCATGATGTGGGGCTCCAACGTCCCGCAGACCCGCACACCCGACGCCCACTTCATGACCGAGGTGCGCTACAAGGGCACCAAGGTCGTGGCCGTCTCCCCCGACTACGCGGAGTTCTGCGAGTTCGCCGACACCTGGCTCTCGCCCAACGTGGGCACCGACTCCGCGCTCGCGATGGCCATGGGCCACGTCATCCTCAACGAGTACTACGTCCAGCGGCCCGAGCCCTTCTTCCTGGACTACGCGCGCCAGTACACCGACATGCCGTTCCTCGTCATGATGGACTTTGACGCCTCGGGCGCCTACCAGCCCGGCCGCTTCCTGACCGGCGCGGACATGGGCGAGGCGGTCGCGGAGGGCGACGGCCAGGACCCGGCGTTCAACTACTATGTCATCGATGAGACCGCGGACACGCCGGTCATCCCCAACGGCACGATGGGCGACCGCTACGGCCGGCCCGGCTCCTGGAACCTGCGCATGGAGGACCACGTGACCGGCGCGCCGATCGCGCCGGCGCTCTCGGTGATCCAGACGCGCGACGAGGTCGTGCCCGTGCGCTTCCCGTACTTCGGCAGCGACGCCGCGGCGACCTTCACCCGCAACGTCCCGGCGCGCCGCGTCACGCTCGCCAACGGCACCCGTCGCCTCGTGACCACCGTGCACGACCTGCTGCTCGCGCAGTACGGCGTGGACCGCGGCCTGGGCGGCGCGTGCGCCAGCGGCTACGACGACGCGTCAACCCCGTTCACCCCGGCCTGGCAGCAGGGCATCACCGGTGTGGACGCGCAGCAGGTCATCAATGTCGCCCGCGAGTTCGCGGACAACTCCGTGCGCACCCACGGCCGCAGCATGATCATCATGGGCGCCGGCGTGAACCACTGGTACCACGCCGACGACATGTACCGCACGATCCTGAACGTCCTGCTCTTCTGCGCGACCGAGGGCCGCAACGGCGGCGGCTGGGCGCACTACGTCGGCCAGGAGAAGCTCCGCCCGCAGGAGGGCTGGGCGACCATCATGACGGCAGGCGACTGGCAGAAGCCGCCCAGGCTGCAGAACGCGACCTCGTTCTTCTACTTCGCCACCGACCAGTGGCGCAGCGACGAGATCGACACGGCCGACCTCGCCTCCCCGCTGCGCACCCCGCGCTATCACCACAGCGGCGACTACAACGTCATGGCGGCCCGCCTCGGCTGGCTGCCCAGCTACCCGACCTTCTCGACGTCGGGGTCGCAGATCGTGTCTGACGCGCGCGCCGCGGGCGCCACGGACGACGCGGGCATCAGGGACTACGTCGTGGGGGCGCTGAAGGACGGGCGCCTGGACTTCGCCGTCGCCGACCCGGACGCCCCGCAGAACTTCCCGCGCAACCTGATCGTGTGGCGCACCAACCTGCTGGGCTCCTCGGCCAAGGGCAACGAGTACTTCCTGAAGTACCTGCTCGGCGCGAAGAGCGCGGTGCTGGAGGACGAGACCATGGCCGCCGAGCCGACGGAGATCCGCGTCCGCCCGTCCGAGGAGGCGCAGGGCAAGCTGGACCTGCTCGTGAGCCTTGACTTCCGCATGACGACGACACCGCTGTACTCCGACATCGTGCTGCCCACGGCCACCTGGTACGAGAAGACCGACCTGTCCTCCACCGACATGCACCCCTTCGTGCACCCGTTCTCGCCGGCCGTGAGCCCGGCGTGGGAGTCCCGGACCGACTGGGACATCTTCCGCGCGCTGGCCGCCGCCGTGAGCCGCGTCGCGACCGAGGCGCACCTGGAGCCGCTGGACGACGTGGTGGCCGTGCCGCTGCAGCACGACTCCGCCGGCGAGCTCGCGCAGCCGGGCGGCGTCATCCGCGACTGGGCGCGCGGCGAGTGCGAGCCGGTGCCCGGCAAGACGATGCCGAGCCTCGTCCACGTCGTGCGCGACTACACGAAGACCTACGACAAGTGGGTCGCGCTGGGCCCCGGCGCCGGCACGCGCGCGGGCACCAAGGGCGTCTCGTGGGACGTCGCGCCCGAGTACGCCTGGCTCGCGCAGCGCAACGGCACGATCCACGACGCGAGCCTGGTCAGCGACGGCATGCCGTCCATCGAGGGCGCGGAGCAGGCGTGCGACGCGGTGCTCGCGCTCTCCACGGCCACGAACGGCCGGCTGGCGCACGAGAGCTTCCGCGCGCTGGAGGGGGCGACCGGCCTGGACGGCCTCACCGACCTCGTGCGGGGCGACGAGGGCTACCGCGTGACCTACGCCGACACGCAGGTGCGCCCGCAGAAGACGCTCACGACGCCGGCGTTCACGGGCTCCTCGACGAACCGCCGCTACACGCCGTTCACGATGAGCATCGAGCAGCGGGTCCCCTTCCGCACCATCACCGGCCGTCAGAGCCTCTACCTGGACCACGAGCTCATGCAGGAGTGGGGCGAGGGCCTGGCCACCTACAAGCCGATCCTGGACTACACGCCGCTCAAGCTCGCCCATGACGCGCGGGGCGCCCGCGAGCTCACGCTCAAGTACCTGACGCCCCACAACAAGTGGAGCACGCACAGCATGTACTTTGACAACCAGCAGCTGCTCACGCTGTTCCGCGGCGGCCAGAGCGTCTGGCTCAACGAGGAGGACGCCGCGAGCGCCGGCATCGCCGACAACGATTGGGTGGAGCTGTTCAACCGCAACGGCGTCGTGGCCGCCCGCTGCGTGACGTCCGCCCGCATCCCCCGCGGCTCGGTGTTCATGTACCACGCCCAGGACCGCCACATCAACGTCCCGGGCACGACGCTCACCGGCACGCGCGGCAGCTCGCACAACGGCCCGACGCACATCCACGTGAAGCCGACGCACATGATCGGCGGCTACGGCCAGCTGAGCTACGGCTTCAACTACTACGGGACCACCGGCAACCAGCGCGACATCATGGTCGTCGTCCGCAAGATGGAGAGGGTTGATTGGCTTGAGGATTAGGGCGCAGATCTCTATGGTGATGAACCTGGACAAGTGTCTGGGCTGCCACACGTGCTCCATCACCTGCAAGAACGCATGGACCAACCGCAAGGGCACCGAGTACATGTACTTCAACAACGTCGAGACCCGCCCGGGCGTGGGCTACCCGCGCGACTGGGAGAACCAGGACCGCTGGCTCGGCGGCTGGGAGCTGAGGGACTCCGGAAAGCTGCGGCTGCGCGGCGGCAACAAGGCCACGCGCCTGCTGAAGCTCTTCTACAACCCCGAGCAGCCGGAGGTCGACGACTACTTTGAGCCGTGGACCTACGACTACGAGACGCTCACGACCTCCGGCCGCACGCGTCACCAGCCCGTGGCGCGCCCGCGCTCGCTGCTCACCGGCGACCGCATGGAGATCGAGTGGGGCCCGAACTGGGACGACGACCTCGCCGGCACCCAGATCGCCCGCCAGGACCCCAACCTCGCGCACGCGACGCCCAACGCGCCCGCCTCGCTGGAGGACGTCCGGGCGGCCGTGGACGGCATGGCGGCGTACGCCCACGCCGGCACGGGCGAGCGCATCCGCATGGACATGCAGGACCTCTTCATGAAGTACCTGCCGCGCACCTGCAATCACTGCCTGAACCCCGCGTGCGTGGCCGCCTGCCCCTCCGGCGCCATCTACAAGCGCGAGGAGGACGGCGTCGTGCTGATCTCGCAGGACGCCTGCCGCGGCTGGCGCGAGTGCGTCCCGGCGTGCCCCTACAAGAAGGTCTTCTACAACTGGGAGACCGGCAAGAGCGAGAAGTGCACCTTCTGCTACCCGCGCCTGGAGAGCGGGCAGCCCACCATCTGCGCCGACACCTGCGTCGGCCGCCTGCGCTACATGGGCGTGCTGCTCTATGACGTGGACAAGGTGGAGGCCGCGGCGAGCACGCGCGACCCCCAGGGGATCTGGCGCGCCATGCTGGACGTCATCGCCGACCCGCACGACCCCGCCGTCGTGGCGGCGGCCAAGGCAGGCGGCGTGCCCGACGCCTGGGTCGCCGCGGCGCAGGACTCCCCGGTCTATCGCCTCATCAAGGAGTGGGGCCTCGCCCTGCCGCTGCACGCCGAGTACCGCACGCTGCCCATGGTCTGGTACGTGCCGCCGATGAGCCCCGTCCTGTCGCGCCTGGAGGCCCGCCCGGGCCTTGCCGACGCCGACGAGATGCGCATCCCCGTGAGCTACCTGGCCGAGCTCTTCTCCGCCGGCGACCCCGAGCCGATCCGCGCGATCATCAACCGCCTGGTCGCCGTGCGCCTGCACATGCGCGCCCGGGAGGTCGGCGACCCCGAGCCCGCCTGCGACCTCTCGCCCGAGACGCTGGACGCGATGTACCGCCTGCTGGCCATCGCCCGCCGCGAGGACCGCTTCCGCGTCCCGACGTCGCCGGTCGCGAGTCGCGACGAGGCGCTGGACGCCCAGCGCACGCGCGGCTTTGGCGCCTCCGCGACCAGCCTGAAGGGGGGCTTCTCCGCATGAGCCGATCCGTGCAGGACTGCCAGCGCGAGCTCTACGTGATCGCGCAGCTGCTTGGCTACCCCGACGAGGCCTGGCACGCCGGCCTCCCTGAGCTCGCGCAGGTCGCGAGCGAGCTGGAGGACGGCGACGCCTACCACGCCGTGCGCGCCCTGCTGGACGAGGCGCTCGTGACCGACCGCATCGACTTCGAGTCCCGCTACGTGGACGCGTTCGACTTCGGCAAGACGACGAGCCTGCACCTCACGAGCCGTGGGCGCGACGACGTGAGCCAGCAGCGCGCGAGCCTGCTCGCCTACTCCATGTACTTCAAGGAGTCGGGCTTTGACGCCGGCGAGGAGACGCCCGACTACCTCCCCGCCCTCGTGGAGCTCGCCTCCGCCGTGGACCCCGCCGAGGCGGCGCTCGTCCTCGGCGGCTGCCGCGCGGACCTGACCCTGCTGATCCAGGCGCTCGACGAGGCGGGCCTCACGGCCTACGCCGGCCTCGCCCGGCGCGTCATGACCATCGCACGCGAGATAGAACAGGAGGTGGCAGCGTAAATGACCCCCGTCGACATCTTCCTCTGGGCCGTCTGCCCCTACATTTCGTTCACGATCCTCATCGTCGGCACCGTGATCCGCCGCGTCTTCTTCGCGCGGACGTGGACGAGCAAGTCCAGCGAGTTCCTTGAGAAGCGTCAGGAGCGCGTCGCCACGCCACTGTTCCACGCCGCGCTGCTCTTCGTCTTCTTCGGGCACCTGGGCGGCTTCCTCATCCCGAAGACCCTCACCGACGCGGTCGGCTTCACGGAGGAGATGTACCACGTGGTCGCCTTCAGCATGGGCGGCCTCGCCGGCACCGCGCTCGTGCTGGGGCTCGCCCTGCTCATCCGCCGCAGGTTCGGCCACGCGAGCCCGCGGCGCATCCGCGCGAACACCTCCGCGATGGACAAGGTGCTCTACGTCGTGCTGACCGCGACGATCCTGTCCGGCTTCATCGCGACGTTCTCCAACGCGAGCGGCGCCTACGTCTACCGCGAGGGCATCATGCCGTGGATCCGCGGCGTCGTCGCGCTGCACCCCGACCCCACCCTGGTCATGGGCGCCCCGATCCCCTTTAAGGTGCACATGTGCTGCTGGATGGTGTTCTTCGCGCTGCTGCCCTTCACCCGCATCGTCCACATGTTCAGCGGCGTGACCGCGCCCTTCAAGTACCTGCGCCGCCCGGCGGTCGTCTACCGCCGCGACGAGGGCGTCGTGGCCGCGGCGGCGGTCCCGGGCGTCGGCGTCCAGGCCGGCGTGGCCGAGCGTCCGCGGGAGTTCCCGCGCGGCGCGAGCTACGGCGAGCACGAAGGCGCGCGGAGCTGACGTCGAGAAGATCGTCGGGAACGCGCACGTACACGGGCACGCGCGCGCCAGGCAGAGGCCGCCCCACCGTCGGTTCTAATCCGGCGGGCGGGGCGGCCTCGTCCGTCCGCAGGCGTCTGCCGGGGCACGAGCGCGCCCATCATGCCGCTCCGCATGGGCCGCACGGCAGGCCTATCGCACGTATCGTTCTACGTATGCGGCGGGGGTAGATGTCATCAAAGACTGCCTGTATCGTTCGTGAGCGGAAGATGGCCAGCGACAGGATGACGTTCGTGTCGAGCATCACCCTCATCGAGCGACCCTCTTCTCCGCACGAACCTGACGCACAAGCTCCATGACGTCCTCCTCGTCCCTGAGACCCACCTCCTCGGCTGCGCCGTCCATTGCGTCCTGCAGATCGCGCATCGCCTGCATCGTGGCATTGCGCAGGGTGACCGAGCCGTCGGGATTGCCGGTGAACAGGATCTTGTCACCCGTCTTGACGCCGAGCAGCTCCCGTATGTCCTTGGGTATGGTGACCTGACCCTTCGAGGTAACCTTGGCAATATCGAGCGTCGCTTCCATGTGTCTCCAATCCTGAGATGTAAGGAATGCATGCATGAAGTATACCCCCATGACGCGTCAGGGCCTTCGACGAGGCTCGCAGTGATCCATGGCGGCTCCGCAGTGCCTTCGGCGCCGCCGACGACCGAGCCGCCGTCGAACGAGTCGCCTTGCGGGTTGCCGGTGTCATTGCTCGTCTCGTGGATCTCGACGTGGCCGTCCTTATTCCAGTTCTGGATGACCCACTCCCAGTAGCTAAGCTCGGCGTTCATGAACTCGTAGTAGTCCTGCCGCGAGCGATGACGTCTGATGATGAGCATGCGGCTCGACATGTCCTCGAGCGCGTCCTTGCACTCCTCGAACGGGCACCCAGACAAGATCGAGTAGTCGCGGGCCGTGAACTGCCGGCGCATGGGCGTCTCGAGGTAGCGCTGCGCGTCGTCCTCGCTGAAGAGCCACTCGAGGAAGTCCCACGCGTCCTCGCTGCCCTCGCCGCCACCGTTGCCCAAGCCTATGCGATCGATCTTGCTGCGCAGGTTGATGTTGAGGACGGGGATCGTCTTGCCGCTCGGATGCGCTCGAGACGTGTGAAAACGTGCAGTCGTCCGTGACCATCTCCTTGGCCGAGGATCATCTGGTCGAACTGCTCGTTGGTGTACTGGATCGCCCGGTCCATCGTAGAATCCGCCCCCTATTTGCCGGCCGCCGGACAGCCTGCTCACCGAATGGGTATGTTGTTTGCACATGGTCACGCACGCATGCGCGCGATTCCACGACGCAAGGAGGCACGCAATGCTTGAGATCGGAACGCAGGCACCGGACTTTGAGCTGCCCGACCAGGACGGCGTCACGCACCGCCTTTCGGACTACCGCGGCAAGCGGGTCGTCCTCTATTTCTACCCGAAGGACAACACCGCGGGCTGCACGACGCAGGCCTGCGGGTTTGCGGAGCGCTACCCCCAGATCACCGCGCTCGGCGCCGTCGTGCTGGGGGTGAGCAAGGACTCGGTCGCCTCCCACAAGCGCTTTCAGGAGAAGTACGGCCTGCCGTTCACGCTGCTGTCGGACCCGGGACTCGGCGTGATCAAGGCCTACGGCGCCTGGGGCGAGAAGCGCATGTACGGCAAGGTCACCGAGGGCGTCATCCGCACGACCTACCTCATCGACGAGAACGGCGTCGTCGTGGACGCGCGCGGCAAGGTCAAGGCAGCCGCGAACCCCCAGGACATGCTCGATGAGCTGGGCGAGACGGACGGCGCGGCGGGCGCGGGCGCCTAACGCACGCCCGTCGTCCGCCGCGCCCGACGACCCCTCGCTGACGCCTCCCCGCTGACGCCTACTTCATGTCGGCGAGGTCCTGCGCGAGCAGGTAGGGGAACGTGGTGCAGCACGCGCTCAGGTCATGGCCGCACACGCAGAAGTTGTACGTGGTCGCGAACATGTCGCCCGTCATGACGCCGATGTTGTAGAGGCCCTCGATCGGCTTGTCATCGGCGTCGAGCACCTCCATCTTCACGCTCGTGCGAAGGCCGCCCGTGGAGCCGAGCAGCTGGGAGGGGCCGGTCGTGATCTTGTAGCCGTAGTACGTGCCGGAGGGCGAGTCGATCGGGGTCAGCAGGCTCGGGTCCTTCTGGAACTCCGGGTCGTAGCCGTCGGCGCAGTACTGGTTGTAGCGCTCGATGGTCTCCAGCGCCGTCGGCACGTCAATGTCGCCGAGCGCCTTCAGGACCTCCTCGACCGTCGAGCCCTTCACGTACGTGCCCTTCTCGGCGCTCGCGGCCCAGGCCTGCCTCATCTGGTCGGACGTGAACGTCTGGGTGGCCGGGTACTGCACGCCGTCGTCGGGGCAGGGCTCGGTCGCGCCGAAGTGGTCCCACACCTCGTAGGCGTCGGCGTACTCCTCTGGCCAGACGTAGAAGACCTCCTGGCCGGGCTGCTGAAGGTCGGCGATCGCCGAGTAGGAGCACACGACGTCCTCGTTCATGAAGCGCTTGCCGTCGCGGTTGAGGTTGATCGTGTCAACGTTGCCGATCTCCTTGTGGTACGGCCCGTCCAGCAGGTCGATGAGGCAGGCGTTCGGAGCCTTCTGCCAGGCGGCGCCCACCCACAGCCCCATCTTCTGGCCGTCACCGGGCATGAGCGAGCCGAACTGGAAGGTGGCGTCGTAGTTCACGCCCGTGTCCGCGAGCATGCCGCGCTCCACGACCCACGGGCAGTACGCGGCCATCATCTCGTGGTCGGCCGAGAAGTCGCCGGTCGCCATGACGATCGCCTTGCGGCCGACGTAGCGCACGTACTCGCCGGTGCCCTGCCCCTTGTCGTCAAGCAGCTGAGCGACCACGGAGCTCACGCGCCCGGCGCCGCCGTCCTCGCGCTCCAGGTACTCGGCCTTCGTCCGCCAGTCGATCGTGGTGCCGCCGGCCTCGATCTCGTGCTGGTACATGTCGTTGACCAGGCTCGCGCCCGCAAACGCGCCGAAGTCCACCGTCTGCGAGAAGATGCCGCCGTTCGCGGTGGTGAGGCTCTCGTCGGTCATGACGAAGTTGTGCGAGGCGGGCGTGAACTCCCACAGATGGTCCTCGTCGTTGTAGCCGCGCTCCAGGACGACCTTCATCCCGTAGCCCTCCGCCTTCGCGATGAGCCAGTTCATGGCCTCCGGGCACCTGTTTGCCCACGTGTACCACTTCGCCTGGTCCACGTAGTACGTGCCGCACATGATCTCCTGCTTGATGCGCCTGCCCATGGTCTCGGGCGTGTAGTCGGTGATGCCGTACTTGGCCTGCGTCGTCGTGTCGATGCCGTGGAACGAGCCGCCGCGCTGCACGTGCATCGTGCCGGCGGAGAAGATGCGGAAGTCCACGCCAAGCTCGCTGAGGCGGTCGGCCAGGCACATGCCGGACAGGCCGGTGCCGATGATGACCACGTCGGACTCGTAGGTCTGGGTGATCTTGGACTCGTCGACCGGCTTCGGCGGCGTCATGAACGAC
>CACZRK010000089.1 GCA_902783515.1 uncultured Coriobacteriaceae bacterium
GCTGCCAGGACGCACCCCGCGAGCAGCGTCAGGACGTATGCGCTCATCTGCGCGAGGTAGAACGTGAGCGTCACGCCCGCCGTCTGGAACCCGCGCGGCAGAAACGGGAAGACACCGCCCCAGACCTGCGTCGCGTTCACGGCGAGCAGGATCGCGAAGCCGGCGCACGGCACGAGCTCCCTTGGCGCGGGCAGGTCCCGCCCAGTTAGCTGCCGCATCGCGCGTCCCTCCTCTCGTCCCTCACCGCACCACGTAACGATACGTATGAGCTGGCATTCTAGCAATATCACATAAGGCATGTGATGCTCGCCGGCGCGCATGTGAGCGACCATAGGGCGCGATCGCGCGCCGACGCCGCGCAGTCGCAGGCAAGCCTCGTCGCCACGTCTCTCGTGTGGCGGGGTGGCGGGGCGGCACGGCGGAGTGAGGCGCCAGACGACGGAGACGAGGGGCTCCGCCGGGCGCGCGCAAGTGACGGCAGACAAGAGGGAGGCACCATGTCTGGAAACACGCACGGGCACGAGGTCACGCGTCGCGGGTTCGTGAGGGGGTCGTTCGCGGGGGCGGTGGCGACCGCCGGCATGTTGCAGACGGCGTCCATGTTCGACCTGACGCCGCAGGCACTGGCGAGCGCCGCGAAGGACGCCGCCGCGTCCAGCGCGGACGTCGATGCGGGCGAGGAGATCCACTTCAGCCAGTGCAACGTCAACTGCGGTGGCAACTGCGTCTTCCAGTGGCATTCGAAGGACGGCAAGGTCTCCTACATGGAGAGCGACAACACCGGCGACGACAGTCTGCAGGCGCGCGCGTGCCTGCGTGGCAGGAGCATGCGCCGTTGGCTCAACAGCCCCGACCGCCTCATGCACCCGATGAAGCGCGTCGGCAAGCGCGGAGAGGGCGCGTTTGAGGAGATCAGCTGGGACGAGGCGCTTGACCTGCTGCACGACAAGCTCCAGCACACCATAGACACCTGGGGCAACCAGGCCATCTACAACATCTACGCGACCGGCATGTACAGCGCGACCGGCCGCATCCACAAGCGGTTCCTGAACTGCATCGGCGGCTGCATGGACCAACGCTACGACTATTCCACCAACATGCTGAGCGCCGTGATGCCCTACATGTACGGCGACGAGTTCAGCCCCTACGACAACGTCTTCGCGAGCTCCTTCTCCGAGGCGCAGGCCAACTCCGACCTCGTCGTGATGTTCGGCAATAGCCCCGCCGAGACCCGCATGGGCGGCGCGAACGCCACGTGGGACTTCGCGCAGGTGCGCGAGGCGGTGACCGGTCGCGGCGGCAAGATCGTGAACATCGACTACCGCATGAACGAGTCCTGCGCCGGCCACCCGGACGAGTGGCTCCCCATCCGCCCCGGCACCGACGCCGCGCTCGCCGCCGCGCTCATTCACGAGTTCATCAAGGACGACAAGGTTGACTTGGACTTCCTGCACACCTATTGCGTGGGCTGGGATGAGGAGACCATGCCTGACTCAGCCAAGGGCAGGCACCTCTCCTACCGCGACTACGTGATGGGCGAGGGCGCCGACGGCGTCGAGAAGACTCCGGAGTGGGCAGCCCCCATCACGCAAGTCCCCGCCGATACGATCCGCGCGCTCGCCGCGGACCTGGAGGGCGCCAAGGCGCCGTTCGTCGTGCAGGGCTGGGGCCCGCAGCGCCACACCAACGGCGAGGAGGCGACTCGCGCCATCTGCATGATCCCGATCGCCCTGGGCAAGATCGGCCTGCCCGGCACGAACACCGGCCAGCGCGAGGCCGAACCGCCGACCTACCTGGTCGGGAGCATCCCCGCCAGCGACGTCGACGCGGACGGCAACGTCCCCGAGGGCGGCGTGGCACCCGGCTGCGCGGTGCTGCTCCCCGTCTATGAGTGGTTGAACGCCGTCGACCACGGCACCGAGATGAGCGTCACGAACGCCGGCATCCTGGACCCGAAGGGCGAGCTGGACGACAACGACGGCAAGCTTCACGCCAACATCCACTTCATCTGGGACTACGCGGGTAACTGCATCACGAACCAGCATGGCGACATCAACAAGGTGCATGACGTGCTGTGCGACAAGCCCGACGACGAGCTGTTCATCCTCGTGTGGGACACGGTCATGACCGACTCCGCGAAGTACGCCGACCTGCTGCTGCCCGACGCCATGCGCTCCGAGCAGATGAACATGAAGACGCAGGGCTACTCCGAGTACTACACCGGCGTCACCGTCGGCACCCCCGCCCAGACACCGCCTGGCGAATGCCGCAGCAACTACGACGTTCTCGCCGACCTCGCCGAGCGCTTTGGCAAGCGTGACGCCTTCACGGCCGGCCGCACGCACGACGAATGGGTACGCTACCTCTACGAGGCGGGCGCGAAGAAGCATCCCGAGATGCCAAGCTGGGATGAGATCCTGGAGCAGGGCGTCTACAAGCGCCCGTGCGACCCCGCGGTCGGCCTGAAGGACTTCCGCGACGACCCGAAGGCGAACCCGCTCGGCACTCCGTCCGGCAAGATAGAGATCTACTCCGAGCAGCTCGCCAAGCTCAACGACGAGTGGGAGTTCGAGAACGAGGACCGCGTCCACCCGATCCCCGACTTTGAGGGCGGCTTTGAGGGCTATGGCAGCATCACCGACGAGTACCCGCTGTACTGCTGCGGCTTCCACCACAAGAGCCGCACGCACAGCTCCTTCGGCTTCATCCCGGAGCTCGAGCAGGTCGCCCGCCAGCAGGTGTGGATCAACCCGGCGGACGCCGAGGAGCGCGGCGTCCAGAGCGGCGACCGCGTGCACGTCAAGACGCCCGCCGGCGAGATCGAGATCGAGGCGCTCGTCACGAGCAGGATCGTCCCGGGCACCATCGGCATTCCGCAGGGCGCGTGGCACAAGGCGGACATGGACGGTGACCGCGTGGACGTCGGCGGCTGCGTGAACACGCTGACCACCTACCGGCCCACGCCGCTCGCCAAGGGCAACGGCCCGGCCCACTCCATGATCGCGCAAGTGACGAAGGCGTAAGGGAGACCCATCATGACCCAGTACGGTTTCTACTTTGACAGCTCGCGGTGCACCGGTTGCCACACCTGCGAGATCGCCTGCAAGGACTACCATGACCTGACGCAGCTCGAGACCTTCCGCCGCGTGTACGACTGCGAGGGCGGCACGACGCAGGGCGCCTCCGACGACACCGTCGCCTCCACCGCGTTCGCCTACCACGTGTCTGCGGCATGCAACCACTGCGCGAACCCCGGCTGCATCGCGGCGACCGGCAACGACGGGACCATCGTGAAGGATGACGAGACCGGCCTCGTGCTGATCGTTGACGCCGCCGGCGTCGCCGACCCGCAGGCGGTCGTGGAGGCGTGCCCCTACGGCGTGCCGGTGATAGACTCGCGCACCGGCCTTCTGGAGAAGTGCGACGGCTGCCATGACCGCGTGCGCGCGGGCAAGCGGCCGATCTGCGTGGAGGCGTGCCCCCTGCGCGCGCTGGAGTTCGGCGACCTGGACGAGCTCACCGCGGCGCACCCAGACGCTGTGGACGTGATCGCGCCGCTCGCCGACCCCTCGCTCACGCACCCGAGCGTGCGCATCGACGTCTGCCCCGCCGCGGCGAACGTCAAGGCGGAGGACGTCCGCGTGACGAACGCCAAGACCCTCACCGGCGTGGCCGCGTGGGCGTAGGCCAGGCGCCTGCGCGCGACGGGCGGCGGGGTGATCGTCGCCTCAGCCTCGCGCGGCAATATGAGCCCCGGCGTCGACGATAACTCGGACGTGATAGGGTGGGTGGTACCTGACGGCTGGTCAGACAGCGGGTGCCACCCACCCGCCTCACGTGGCGGCAAGACGGGACGGGAGGAGACCGGATGCCGCTGGGATTCTACTTTGATAACACGCGCTGCACCGGCTGCCGCACCTGCGCGATTGCCTGCGCCGACTACCGGGACCTGCCGGCAGGACGCAGATTCCGCAGGGTCTTGGACGTTGAGGGCGGCGCCACGGAGGAGTCCGCCGACGGCACCGTGACCACGACTGCCTTCGCCTATCACGTGTCCGTCGCATGCAACCACTGCAACGAGCCGGCGTGCGTGCGCGTCTGCCCGACCGGCGCCATGCATCGCGACGACCTCGGGCTCGTGCGCGTTGACGCCCACCGTTGCATCGGCTGCGGGTACTGCACGATCGCGTGCCCGTATCACGCACCGTCGATCAACCCTACGACCGGGCAGAGCTCGAAGTGTGACGGCTGCGCCGAACGAGTGGCCGTGGGCAAGCGACCGATCTGCGTGGAGGCGTGCCCCTTGCGCGCGCTTGACTTCGGAGACATTGCGACGCTCGGCGCCACGCACCCTGGCTGTGCGCGTCAGGTCACGCCCCTCCCCGACGCGTCCCTGACCGATCCGAACCTGCTCGTGCTGCCCTCCGAGGCAGCCGTCCGCGCGGCGGGATCCGGTGGCGTCATCAGCAATCCGCGCGAGATCACGAACGACGCGCAAGACACATGAGAGAGGGGGGCCGACCATGCCTGAGCCCCGCGGACGAGAGTTCACCCATGGGGAATATGACCAAGACGCCTCGGCGAAGCTGCTGGCGGACAAGGGCTTTGTCCAGGCGCTTTCGACATGTCTCACGCTGTTGGGGACCTGCCTACTCGCCAGCCCGGTGACCGCCGAGTTCCGTGCGGCGCTCGACGTAACGCGCGTGACCGCACGCTCCGGCGACTGGCCGTTCGGCGACGGGCCGACGATCGCGCATGCCGGCGAGCTTATCGCGTCACACGAGACGACCGACGAGCTGCGCGCAGACTATCAGCGGCTCTTTCGCGGGCCCGGGCACCTGGAGGCCGCGCCGTGGGGATCGGTGTACATGGACCGTGACCAGGTGCTCTACGGCTGGACGTGGGTCAGCCTCCGCGAGTGGATGCGCGAGTCGGGCGTGCGTGGTACGTATGCGGAGAACGACCCCGAGGACAACTTCGGGCGACTGCTCTGCATGGCGGCGGAGGTGGCGAACGCAAGGCCAGAGCGGCTCTGCGAGCTGCTCGCAGACCATCTCCTGTGCTGGAGCCCTCGCTTCCTAGAAGTGCTCGCGGGAGCCGCACGCACCGACGTCTACCGCGGCCTCGCCACGCTGAGCGCGACGACATTGGACGACATCCGCGATGTCCTGGGGATCACTCCCGCAACGCGGCGTCTGTACCGATAGCGCGCGGAAGGCTGAGCCCATGGATCTGGGATCGATCGGATTCGACTGGCGGCAGCTCGCCCTCTTCACGACCCTTACGCCCGCGGGTGCCGTGGCGACGGCATTCCTCGCCCTCGTGCTCATGACGCGGCCCCGACAGACCCGGCTGGCGCATGCGCTCGCGGCACCGCTTGCCGTGGCGTGGATGGGGTTCGTCGCCGCAGCCACGCATCTCGGGACGCCCGCGAACGCCCTGTACACGGCAGCGGGCGTCGGTCGCTCGCCTCTGTCCAACGAGGTCGCCACCGTGGTGGCCTTTCTCTTCATCTGCGGCATGTGCTGGCTCGCGAGCTTCAGGCGCCGTCAGAGCGCCGCACTTGATGCGATCGACCGCGCGGGCTACGTCCTGTGCGTCGCGAGCGCCATGCTCGCCGTCACCGAATCGGCGGCGGCATATGGCATCGCAACAGTCCCGACCTGGGACGTCTGGCAGGTGCCCGCAAGCTTGGCGAGCGGCGCGGTTTGCGCCGGCAGCGCGCTCGCAGCCGGCATCCTGCGCACGCTTGCGCCAGACGCGACGACAGAAGACGGCCGACCCGCCGGACACATGCGCGCGGCAATCGCAGCGTGCGCGGCCGCATCCATCGCGCTCGTTGCGCACGCCTTGGCACTCATCTCCTACGCACATGCGCTTGCCGACGTTGGCAACGAGACCGCGGGATCCGTCGGCCAAGCGGCGCAGCACTGGCCGGCTGCCGTCATGGCGTGCGTTGCCCTCGCCGGCGCCGGCATCGCCATGATCTGGTTCGCGTTGCGACCAGACAACGGCTCTCGTCGCAGTCGCGCGCGTCACACGGCGGTCTGTCTTGCCGGCGTCGTGGCAGTATTCGCCGGCATGCTCGTCGCTCGCGTCGCGTTCTACGAGTCATACCTCTCCGTGGGGTTCTGAGGCCTCGCCCGACTGGCCAGCCGGGCGGGCCCGGCCTCGCGACGGCGCGCGTCCGCATGGTATGCTCGGCTCAGGGCACGGGCTCGGGGGCGTCGCTGCGCGAGGCGGGCGTCGGACGTCCCGGTCCGCGTGATCGCCCTCAGAAGGCGCGCCAGGCGCGCGATGCCGAACGGACGGGAGACCAGCTATATGAAGTCAAGAGGCTACACATAGGTTTCCAGGAAGAATCGGACGTCAGCACAGCAGGCCAAGCAAGC
>CACZRK010000090.1 GCA_902783515.1 uncultured Coriobacteriaceae bacterium
CGCCCGCGACGAGCGCGCGCCGTCGGCAGCGAGGCCGTCACACGGGGGGCGAGACACAGAGATCCCGGCGGTCCGCGAGGGGACGACCGGGTTCGTGATACGCAGGTAAGCCCATTGTACGCGCGGCGGGACGGCGTCGCGCGCAAACGACGCGGCGGCACAAGAAGCACCGACGGGGACGCACCGATCTCGGGCGATTGCGTGAGGCGGGCGAGGGCGCACGTGCGTCAGCGTGCGGCGACGCGCGACGACGCCTTGCCTGGGCTGCGGCGATGACGATGCGTCAGACGCGCAACAGGGCCGCGCGATTTCCGTCAGCCACTCGTCAGAGCGACGCCAGGCGAGGCACGGTATCATCCCCCCACACGGCCGCGAGGGGGCTCGTCCGGTGGCGCGCGCGAGGGCGCACGTGCGGACGTGCTGGCACGACGACGCCGGGAGGTGGCGACCATGCGCGACGATCAGGAACGGCGGGCGCGCAAGCCCGCGACGCACGCCCAGGGCGAGGGCGAGGGCGCCCGCGCGCGTGCGGACGACGGGTCGACCGGCGACCCGTGGTACGACAGCCTGACCCTGCTGGACGACGAGTACATGGCGCTGTTCTTCCGCAACGCGGTGGAATGCGCCCAGGTGACGGTCGCCACCATCATCGGCCGCGACGACCTCACGGTGACAAGCGTACGGACGCACGTTGACATCCCCGGGGCTGCGGAGCGGTCGGCGCAGCTCGACGTGCTGGCGCGCGACGAGCGGGGCCGCGCCTATGACGTGGAGGTGCAGCGCGACCCGCGAGGGGCAAACCCACGGCGTGCCCGCTTCTATGCGTCCACGCTCGACCTGGCGATCTCGCGAAAGGGCACGCGCGCGGCCGAGCTCCCCGACGCATGGGTGGTGTTCGTCTGCGAAGGCGACGGGCTGGGGCGCGGCCTGCCACGCGCGGACGTCAAGCGATGCGTCGCGCAGGACGGCGGCGCGTTCGGCGACGGCTCCCATGTCGTATACCTGGACGCGACGCGCCTTGCCGCCCAGCCCGCCGGCGAACACCGCGCGCAGGGCGCTGGCGTCAGCGCGGCCGACGCGCGGCAGCGTCAGGCGCGTCCGAGCCTGGCTGACCTGATGCACGACTTCACCTGCTCGGACCCTGCTAAGATGAGGATACGTTCGTTCGCAAGGCGCGCACGGGAGATGCGCTCGAGCGGAGAGGAGCGGGTCGCCATGAACGAGGTGAAGGAGCGCATGCTCAGGGAGGCACGTGAGGAGGGCATCGCCAGGGGTCTCGAGCAGGGACGCGAGGAGATGGGCGCGGAGGTGGCCCGACGCCTTGCCGCGGCCGGCATGCCCGCCGCGGAGATCGCGCGCCTCTGCGACCTCACGAGCGAGCAGGTCGGCGCCATCCTCTCGCGCCCGCACCCCGCCGGCGGCAAGGCCTAGGGAGGGCGGCGCGCGGCTGGCGAGAAGCGTCATGGGGCACGGCGCGAGGACGGACCGTCATCGACCAGGGGTCGGCGAGGCGTCCAGCGAGAGCGCCCGCGCCGAGCGCACGAGCAGTCGCGTGGCCTCGTGTCGCGGGTGCGCGATCACCTCACGAGCGGGGCCGCTCTCGACGACCTCGCCCGCGTGCATGACGGCGACGCGGTCGCACAGCCCCTGCGCAAGCGCCAGGTCGTGGCACACGAACAGCACGGCCATGCCCGTCTCGTCACGCACGTCGCTCACGAGTCGCACGACCTGCGCCTGGGCCAAGGTGTCCAGGGCGCTGGTCGCCTCGTCGCAGATGAGCAGGCGCGGACGGGCGGCCAGCGCGCGTGCGATCGCGGCGCGCTGGCACTGGCCGCCGCTCACCTCCGACGGGTAGCGCCCCATGAGCTCGGGGTCAAGGCCGCAGCGCGCAAACAGCGCCTCGACGCGCCGACGCGCCTCGCCTCGCGGGACGCCGGCGTTGCGCAGCCCCTCCTGCACCGAGAAGCCGAGGGTCCTGCGCGGGTCAAACGACCCCTGCGGACTCTGGAACACCATCTGCACGACACGGTACAGGTCGCGCGCCCGCCTGCCGCGCGCGTTCGTGACGTCCGCCCCGGCGAGCGTCACGGTGCCTGCGCTCACCCGCGCCATGCCGACGATCCCGCGCATCACGCTGGACTTGCCGCAGCCCGACTCCCCCACGACGCCGAGGGCCTCGCCCGCGGCGAGCGCGAGGCTCACGCCCCGCGCGGCAACGAACGGCGCCGCGCCGGGACGATCGTAGGCGACGGTGAGGCCCCTCACGTCAAGCAGCGGCATCTAGCCCTCCTCCTCCCCTTTGACGTCGCCGGTCTCGATGTGCGGTGCGGCATCGATCAGTGCGCGCGTGTAGGCATCCGCGGGATGCGCCAGCACCTCGGCGGTCGGGCCCGCCTCGACGACGCGTCCGTCCCTGAGCACGACGACCTCGTCGCACAGCGCCCGTACGACGCCCATGGCGTGCGTTGCCACAAGCGTCGCGCAGCCGTACTCGTCGCGCACGCGCCGCAGCTCGTCGACGACCCGCGCCTGCGCCGTCACGTCCAGGGCGCTCGTCGGCTCGTCGGCCAGCAGCACGCTGGGGCGCAGCATGAGCGCCATGGCGATCCCCACGCGCTGCCCCATGCCGCCGGACAGCTCGTACGGCCTGCTGCGCAGGATGCGATCGACGTCGTCCAGGCCGATGCGCGCGCATGTCTCGGCGAAGGTCGTGCGCATCTCCCGCCTGCTCGCCCGCCCGTGCGCGCGCAGGGTCTCCAGCACCTGGTCGCCGATCCGCCGGACCGGCGTCAGGGCCGCCAGGCAGTCCTGGAAGACCGTCGCGATCCCGGGGCCGCGCAGGGCGCGCAGCTCCTCGCGCGTGAGGCCCGCGATGTCACGCCCGCGGTAGCGGATCGCGCCGGCCGTCACCGCGCCGTCATCGAGCAGCCCCGACGCAGCCCGCAAAAGGGTCGACTTGCCGCAGCCAGAGGCGCCGACGAGGCCCGTGACGCGCCCGGGGGTAAGCGTCAGGCTCACGTCGTGCACGACGACCCGTCCCGCGTAGCTGACGTCCACGCGCTCGAACGTGAGCAGCCCGACGTCGTCGTGCATGGCCTAGCCCACCCTCAGGTCGGCCGTGATCTCGTAGTAGTCGCACGGGTGCGCCGTCATGCCGCTCACGTCCGTCGTGGAGACGATGCCCATCGTGAGGTGCGAGACAAAGACGAAGGCGTCGTCGTCCAGAATGGTCTGCTGCATGCGAACGGCCAGGTCCACGCGTTTCTCGACGTCAAACTCCTCGTCAAGCTGGTGTGCCAGGTCATCCAGCTCGTCGCTCGCGTAATGGCCGAAGTTCTTTGTCGCCGTGCTCGTGCACGTCGCGGTGAAGAAGTACGACGGGTCGCCCGTCGGCGCGGTCACCAGGGCGCTCGCGTACACGTCCCACGCCGTCGGGTCCTTGCGCACGTCAGTGTGGTTGGCGGTGCTGTTCACCTGCACGTCCATGCCAATGGCGCGCAGCGAGGCCTGCACGGACTCCGCGAGCAACGGCAGCTCCTGGCGGCTCGGATAGGTGAGCCAGCGGATCGTGAGCCTCTGGCCATCCTTCTCGCGGACGCCGTCGCCGTCGCCGTCGACCCAGCCGGCCTCCTCCAGCACCCGCTTGGCGCCCTCGGGGTCGTAGTCGGGGGCCACGACCCTCTCGACGCCGAGCGCGAGGGTGCGCGGGAAGGGGCCCGTGGCCGCCTTGCCGCGTCCGTTCAGCAGCGTCGAGACGAAGCCCTCCTTGTCGATGCCCATCGCGATGGCGCGACGCACGGCGGCGTCGCTCGTGACCGGCGAGTCGTAGTTCATCTGGGCGAAGAACACGCGCGAGGTCTCGCAGCTGCTCACGGCGAAGCGCGCCGGATCGGCGAAGAGCGCATAGCTCGCGTACGGCAGGCCATAGCACGCCTGGACGTCACCGGACTGCAGCGAGAACGTGAGCGTGTCGCCATCGGTGATCTGCGTGACGGTGACGTCGTCCACCTGCGGGGCGCCGCCCCAGTACGACTCGTTCCTGACGAGCCGGATCTCGTCGTCGGACACGGAGACCGCCTTGTAGGGGCCGGTGCCCGCGACGTTGCGATCCGCGCTCACGCCCTGCTGCATGTCGATGATGCAGCTGTAGGGGTCGCAGAGGTAGTTGACGAGGGCGGGGTTCGGCTCGCGCGTGTGGATCGTGACGATCTGCCCCTCGGCGTCGATGTGGTCGATCCTCAGGTCCCCCGGCGCGCGGTCATGCGCGGCCACGAGGTCCTCAAGGCACTCCTTGACCGCCTGCCCGTCCAGCGCGCGCCCACTTGAGAACGTGACCCCGTCGCGCACCTTGATCCGCACGGCGGCATTGTCGTCGATGAACTCGTACGAGTCCGCCAGCCACGGCTCGGGCTCCATGCGGTCCGTGAACCGGAAGAGCGTCTCGCCCACGCCGTAGCGCAGGCAGCTCCAGCCCGAGTAGTTCTCATGCGGGTTCAGCCCGGCGTCGTCGTTGATCGGGCCGTAGCCCGTCGTGCCG
>CACZRK010000091.1 GCA_902783515.1 uncultured Coriobacteriaceae bacterium
CGCGCGCATCGCGGCGCGGCACGACCGCAGGTTCCGGGCGTGAGGGGCGCAAGCGGCGCAGGCCGGCCGGCGACGTCACGTCGTCCGAACCGGCCTGCGCCGTTCGTCATGCGTCTCACGCGTCGCGCCGACGCCCGTCGCGCGCGGAGGGCGCCTGGGCGCCCCGCGCCGCCGCGCCCCGCGCGCCACTATGCGAGCTGGATGCCCTCGATGATCGCGTCCATGACGGGGCCGTACGTGGCGCTGTCCTCGGCCGCGCAGGCGGTCAGGACCGCCGTCAGGCTCCCGTCCGCGACCGGGACGAAGGAGATCCCGCCGAGCATGGGCGTGCCATCGTCGACGCAGGAGAAGGCGTACGAGTAGACGGTCGTCTCCGCCAGCGTGGTCTCGGTGGAGCCCATGACCTCGCCGTCCAGCTCCTGGACGATCGTGACGGCCGCCTGGTCAAGGATGTCGGTCGTGAGCTCGGACACGTCCTCGGCCATGCCCGGGAAGACCATGACGACGAAGGTCCCGTCGGTGTTCACGTAGGCGGGCGTCTCGGCGTCGCCGTCGCCGTTCATGTCCGCGGGCAGGTCGAGCGCGAGGCCGCCGGCCTCGACGGTCTGCCCGAGCGTGACGCTCGCGGCGCCGGACGAGGCCCCCTTCGCGTCGGTCGCGGCGCCCTTCGCGTCGGCGAGGGTGATGGATTCGCTGATGGCGTCCGCGACCTGCTCGCCGTCCTTGGAGCCGTCGTCACAGGTCAGCGTCACGACGCCGAGCTTGTCGGCGCCCATCGGCACGAGCATGACGAGCATCTTCGTCGTCGTGCCGCCGTCCTTGACCTGCAGCGCGTAGGCGTAGCCCTGCGTACCGTCGGAGAGCGTGACGGCCTGCGCCTCGGTGCTGGCCGCCCCCATGCCCTTCGCAGCGTCGGACGCTGCGGTGTTGGCGAAGGCGAGCATGCCGTCCGCGTCGCTCGGCAGGCCGTCGACGTCGGAGACGACGATGCTCGCGGAGACCGTGGCGTCAGGCGAGGTGGAGACGCTCATCGTGTCGCCGATCCGCAGCGTCATCCAGTCGCTCGGGACCTGGAGCGCCAAGCCGCCGAAGCTGACCAGCTGCGCGTCCTCGGACGCGGCGGACGCCGCCTTGGACGAGGAGGACGCCGTGGCGGCCGCGGAGGCGGAGACGTCGGCCGCGGGGGAGCTGCCGGCGGCGAGCGCGCTCGCGGGGGCGATCATGCAGGCGCCGGCGAGGGCGATGCCGCAGACGGCCCGCACGACGAGGCCGGGGGTGCGCACGACGGACGTGTTCTTCTGCATCTGGGTGCCTTTCTCTCGTGGTGACGCGATGACGTCGGCCGGCGTCGCCGCCTGGCCGCCCGCGCCGGGTCGCCGCCGCCGACCTACTCGACGGTCTCGGCAATCCCTGCGGTGTTGACCCCACCGTAGCCCGCGCCGGGCGCCGCGGCGCTACCATCTCATGCCAAACGGCGCAACTCGTGCCACGGCCCCCTCCGACGGCCGTCGCCCGGGCGGCGGCGTGGCATGATACGGCCTGTCAGGAGGGACGTGGGCGGATGCGCTGCGCGATCATGGACGACGACGCACGCGAGCGCGGCGAGCTGGAGGCGCGTCTGCGCAGGTTCTACCGGCGCGAGGAGGGCGGCGAGGGCGAGGAGTTCCTGCACGTCGAGACGTTCGCGGGCGGGCACGACTTCCTCGCTGCGCACGCGCCCGGGCGCTTTGACCTCATGCTGCTCGACTGCATGCTCGGGCCCGGGCGGCCCGACGGCATCGCGGTGGCGCGCGAGGTGCGCGCCCGCGGCGACAGGGCCCCGCTGGTGCTCGTGACCTCCAGCCGCGACTTCGCGGTGGACGGGTACGGCGTGGGCGCGGCGGACTACCTGCTGAAGCCGGTGAGCTACGAGCGCCTCGCGGCGTGCCTGCTGCGCCTGGGGGTGCGGCGGGGCGACCAGGACCAGGCCGTCGAGCTGCGCTGCGGGACCCAGACGCTGCGGCTTGACGTGCGCCGCCTCATGCGCTGCGAGGCCCGCGGGCACTACGTGACGCTCTACGACGTGGGAGGCGACGCGCGGCGCGTGCGCGTCGGCTTCGCCGAGCTGCAGGCGGCCCTCGTGAGCTACCCGCAGATGTACTGCTGCGCACGCGGGCAGCTCGTGAACCTGGACTACGTGCGCGAGCTTGCAGGGGGTGACTTCGTGCTCACCGACGGCTCGCGCGCGCCCATCCGCCAGCGCGGCGTCGCCCAGGCGAAGAGCGACTGGGCGAGCTATCTGTTCGACCGGATGAGGGGAGACGGGTGATGCCGGTGTTGCCGCAGGTCGCCTACGCCGTCTCGGAGCAGCTCTTCGCCGTCGTCCCGGCTGCGCTCTGCGTCGCGGCGTGCTGGGATCTGCCGGGTGCCAGCCGACGGGCGCTCATCATCCTGCTCGCGACCTTCGCGTGCCTGCTCGTCGCCTCCGGCGTCGCATGCGCCGCGCTGCGCCTCCCCTCGATGACGCTCATGCTCCCCTTGTGCCTGTTCGCAGTCGTCGCGCTCAAACTGCTCAGTGGCCTCAGCCTCGGGCCGTTCGCCATGCTCGTCGCGACGGGCGGCTTCATCGAGACTGCCGTGAGCTACCTCGCCATCGTCGTGGACGCCTTCGTCGTGGGCGACTCGCTCAGCGAGACCTACCTGGCCTGGCCGGGCATGGCCACCAGCTGGGCGCTCGGCGTCGCATGCCTGCTGGGGCTCTGGCGGTTCTTCCGCCACCGCATGCCCGAACTGCTCGGCAGCAAGGCGGCCGGCGCGCAGTTCTGGCGGCTCGCCTGGGTCGTGCCGGCGCTGCCCTGCGCCATGTTCGTCATCTTCACGCCCCTGGAGACCTCCACGCTGCTCGTGCGGCGCGTGGGCGCCTCGGCCGCCGTCGCCGTGCTCTCGTCCGCCGTGCTCGTCGCGCTGTATGAGACGCTGCTGTGGCGCATGGCACACCAGTCGGCCGAGCTGCAGCTCGCCACCGAGCGCCTGCACCGGGCGGAGCTGCTCGCGACCCAGCAGCGCGGCCTCGAGCGCCGCATGGCCCAGGCGCGCGCCGCCCGGCACGACCTGCGCCATCACTGGCAGACGGTCGCCGCCCTGCTCGAGGCGGGCGACGTGGCGGGGGCGCGGGCCTACGTGAGCGACAGGGAGGGCGACCGCGCGCTCGTCGAGCCGCTGCGGTACTGCGAGAACGCCGCCGTCAACGCGGTGCTCGGCTACTACCTGGGCCAGGCCATCGAGCTCGGCGCGCAGGTGGACGCGCGCGTCAACCTGCCCGCGACGCTCCCGCAGGGGGACGGCAACGCGGTCGTCGTGCTGGGCAACCTGCTGGAGAACGCGGTGCTCGCGCTCGCCGACGTGCCGCCCGCCGAGCGCGTCATCAAGGTGCGCGCGAACCTGCTCGAGGCGGGCGACATGCTGGTCTGCGTGGACAACGCCTGCGCGACCCCCGTCGTGCGCGCGGCCGACGGCTCGTTCGTCTCCACGAGGCACGAGGGGCCCGCGGTCGGCACGGCCTCGGTGCGCATGACGGCCGAGGCGCTCGGCGGCGAGGCGCGCTTCGAGTGCGACGGGCCGACGTTCCGGGCGTCGGTGCTGCTCGGGGTCGCGCGCGAGGGGCGGGACGTGTAGGAGGCGGGCAGGCGAGTGCGGCGCACCTGCGAGCGGGCGGGTGCGGCAGGCGCACGGGCGCGCGGGTGTGGGCGAGCGCGGCAGGCGCACGGGCGCAGCGATCGCGCGAGGCGGGCGGGACAGTCTCGTGCGAATGGGAGCATTTGAGCGGGCCGCCGGGACAGTCTCGTGCGAATCGGAGTGCTCCCGTTCGTGCGGGCGTGCGTTCGGGAGCACGTTCGGCACAGGTTTGCACGAACGGGAGACTCCCGAGCGAGCTCCCGCACCGTCATCGGCGCCGCGAAGTCTCCCGATCGTCAAGGACTGTACCTGCGCCCCGGCGAAATGCTCCCGAACGCACGCGGCACGCCCAACCCCGCAATCCCATGCCATACGGCAAATCCTAGTCCGATCCTGACGAGGCGCGTGTACGCGCAAGAACGGAATAGTCCGCAGCGGAGTTTGCCCGTCTCTGCGCACGCACTGCAAGGTTAGGGGCGTCGGAGCGAGGTTGCCTTCGGCGCGGGGCATCACCCGTTGCCTCGCCAACCACCTCGAGGAGTGATTCCGCATGCTGTCGGACATCCTGAGCGCACTGGTCTGCATGACCGTCACCTTGCTCGTGTCGTTTCCTCTCGCGGGGCCACTTAAGCGACACCCATGGGCGTTCTACCTCGCGGCGGGAGCAGTGACTGCCGTCTACCTGTGGTATCGACAGACAGGCACATACGTCCCTGGCATCCAGTTCATCATCGACACAATGCAGAAGGGCTATCTCGCAAGCTTCTTCCTCATGATCGTCATGTTCACGGGGGCGCTCGACGAGGACTCAACGGCGCGGCGCACGCTGCAGCCGATCCGCGCGGAGCTCTCCATTGTCTCGTTCATCCTCGTGATCGGCCACGTGGCGGCGTTCCTGCCTGCGTACCTGCCCCACCTCTCGCGCGTACTCTCGACCCACTCGTACGTCGCAGTTTCCCTCGCTCTCGCGCTCGCCCTCACCGCACTGTACGCGCTGCTTTCGCTGCTGTCCCTGCGCGCCCTTCGCCATAGGATGCCTTATCGCGTGTGGAAGGGCATCCAGCGCCTCGCGTACCTCATGGTCGTCCTCCTGTACCTGCACATCCTCCTCACGGTCGGACACGCCGCCGTCACCGGCAAGACCGACGACGCAAAGGTAGCGATGGTCGTCTACACCCTTGTCGGCCTGAGTTACCTGTTCCTCCGCACTCGTAAGTCGCTGCGAGACAAGAAGAGGCGCGCGGCGGAGCGCTCTCAGGCCGCACGGGAACCGCTGGGCGCCGACAATCCCAAGCTCGCCGGACGGCCAAGGTGAGGACCCGGACCCGTCTTGACGCCCGAGGCGGGTGCGTCGCGGCGCGCATGATCCGGGCGCCTCGCGCTCATGCGGGCATTCACCTGCGTGCCTGTTGGCAATAGTCCGCAGTGGATGATTCGCGCCACGCTCGGGGCTTGGGTCTCTTTCGTCCGATGTGAACGTTGGTGCGATCGTCGGCGCGTGCGATGCTCGGCTCGCCTCAAACGACACGAGGAGGAGGCGGAGCATGGGCGACCTGAGCGACGCGAACGAGACGGGCGACATGGACGACGTGCGTGACCCGAGTGACCTGATCGACCCGTTCGGCACGGAGGTCGGAAACGGAGGAACGGGCAGGATGGACGCAGCCGGCAGGACGGCCGACGGGACGAACGACGTCATGAGGCGTGCGCGGGAGTTCTCGACGATGCTCGACCACAACGTCGCACTGCGCGCACCGGCGATGGCCGCGCTCTCGGCCTGCGAGCATCGGCGACCTCTCGCGGAGGTCATCGACGAGGTGCATGCGTCCCTCGAGGCGGCGCACGCACTGCCGCTGCAACCCGTCTCCTCCATCGTCGACGTCCTCGTGCGCGCGGGCGTCGTCGACAAGACTCTCGAGGTCGACGGCAAGCCATATGACGGGACACTGCGCGACGCGATGGGCGACGAGACGCTCCCGGACGACGCCGCGCTCGTCGAGTTCGTCACCATCAATGAGGTCGGCCGCCTCGCCCAGCGTCTCAATGCCCCGGAAAGACGCGTCCACCAGCTCTTCCGCGACCGACCGCACCTTCGCGCGGGCTTGCTCGCCACGCTGCGGCTCTGCGCTGCGGAGCCCGGTATGGGAACTCGCGACCTGCAGGAGGAGCTCGACGGTCTCGGCCTGCTCGAGCGCGACGAGCGCACTGGGCTGCCCACGCTGTATCCCAGCGCGTTCTGCAACGCGCTCAAGGACGTCGGCGCGCTCGAGTGGAGGGACCACAACTGGGTCACCACCGAGCTCGGCCGCGGGGTGCTTGACGCGCAGGCCGCGGTCTAGCGACGGCGGCCCGCAAGGCCACCCGCGCGGGCACACCCGACGCGCCTCAGGCGCCGGCGTCACCGGCCTTCGCGCCGTTGCCCGCCCGCCCCGTCGCATACGGGCCCATTGGCCTCATCGGCGCCGCCGACTCGGAGACGCCGTCGGCACCAACTGCTCCACCGGTAAGAAGGAGAGGGAAAGGGAGGTAAGATGAAGGATTTGAACCTGTCTCGTCGCTCGTTTCTTGCGGCGACGGCCATGGCCGGGATCACGGCGGCGGTCGACGCCAGCCCGACAGGCAGCCTCGTCGAGGCCAAGGCCAGCGAGCTCGGTGACAAACCGGGCGAGGAGACCGTCGTCCAGACGCTGTGTCGCGCCTGCATCTCCAACTGCGGCGTCCTCGCGACGGTGAGGGACGGGCGCGTCGTCAAGCTGGAGGGCGATCCGCGCGACCCGATGAGCAACGGCCGCCTGTGCCCCAAGGGACTCGCCGGCATCCAGGCCCTGTACAACCCCAACCGCCTCAAGTACCCGATGAAGCGCGTGGGCGAGCGTGGGGTCAACAGCTGGGAGCGCATCTCCTGGCAGGAGGCGATCGACACCATCGCCGATAAGCTCATGGACGTCTATGAGCAAGATCCCATGACGCTGGTGTTCTCCAGCGGAGGCGGCGGCAACCCGCAGTTCTACTCCCCGATGCGCTTCCTGCAGGCCTTCGGCGGTGGCAACTTCTTCGAGCCGGGCTGCGCGCAGTGCTACTTGCCGCGCAACCACGCCCAGCCAACGATCAACGGCCTGGGCGACAATTCCATCGCCGACTCCGGCGCCTTCGAGATCTATTACGAGAAGAATCAGACCAAGACGCTCGTGCTCTGGGGAACCGACCCTTCGCAGAGCTGCCCCGCCAACGGCGGCCGCGCCCTTGCGAACATGCGGGCCAACGGCACCAAGACGGTCGTCGTCGACCCGCGCTTCACGCCCGACGCCGCCAAGGCCGACGTCTGGCTGCCCGTGCGGCCCGGCACCGACGTGGCGCTCATGCTCGCATGGATCCGGTACATCCTCGACAATGACGAGTACGACCACGACTTCTGTCTCAAGTGGACCAACCTGCCGTTCCTGATCAACCCGGAGACGCGCTACTGCTATCGCGCCAACGAACTGGGCTTCACGGTGATGGACACCGACGGCACCACCGACATCTCCGCCACGACCTACGTGGTGTGGGACAACAACACCAACCAGCCTCAACCGCTCCCCTACCCGTGGGACGACGCGCTCGACCCCGTCCTGGACGGCGAGTTCGAATGGGAGGGCACCGCGGGCATCAAGACGGGGTACCGCTGCCTGTGGGAGGCCTGCCAGGACTGGACCCTCGACAAGGCTGCCGAGACCTGTGACCTGCAGGCGGACAAGATCGAGGAGGCCATTCGGCTCTATCTTGACGGGACGCCCCACGCCGGGGTCGTACTGGGCGTCGCGACCGACCAGTACGAGCAGTCGGCGCAGGCGGCCGAAGGCGCCACAATCCTGGACGTCATAACCGGCAATCTGGAGAACCCGGGCAACATCTCCCAGTTCCGCAACGCCCAAAACCCCGGCACCTATGTCGTCCCCGCCTACGACAAGTACGACCCCACGCACCCGCTCGCTCCGACCGAGGAGGTCATCAACCGCAGGCTCGGCTTCATCGAGCACAAGGGCCTGGGCTTTTGGAAGGCCTCGCACATCCCGACGATCCGCGAGGCCCTGGAGACCGGAGAGCCGTACATGCCGCGCGTCTGGATCGACCGCTCCGGCAACAAGCCGGTCGTGGTGGGCGGCGCCAACCAGTTCATCGAGGCTTGCAAGAACTTCGAGTTCATCGTCCACGCCTACATGTACCCGACCGCGATGTCGGTGGAGCTGGCCGACATCATCCTGCCCGCCGCCGAGTGGCTCGAGATGTCCTATGTCTGCGATCGCCTCAACGTGTTCTGCATCCGCCAGCGCGTCACGCAGCTGTTCGAGTGCACCGACGAGACGCTGATGTGGAACTGGATCCTGAAGGCGCTGGCCGACCGCGGCCACGAGAAGGCGGCCCTGTCCTTCTCGCCCGACATGGACGACGCGAAGCGCCTCGGCGTGAACTGGCTCACCTACGATGACTACGAGGAGTACCTCGCCAGCGTCGTGAGCAGGTCCTTCACCGAGCAGTATCCGGACGGCCTGACCTGGGCGGACTGCAAAGAGAAGCTGCCGATGTCGTTCAAGGACACGCAGACGTGGTACGAGAGCTCCTACGGCCACTACCTGCAGACCAACGAGAAGACGGGCAAGCCCTACGGCTTCCAGCGTACGACGTCGCTCAAGTGCGAGCCGTACGCCGAGGGCATGATCCGGCTCGGGCGCACCGGCCACGTCTCCGGCAAGTACAACGGCTTCGTGCTGCCGCCCGCGTCGGTGGACTACGAGCCGCTGCCCTACTACACCGAGCCCGCCGAGTCACCGCGCGTCGACGACGAGTACCCGTACACGCTCACGGAGGGGCGCGTCCCGTTCTATCACCACGGCACGCTGCGCAACGTCCCGTACCTGCGCGAGGCGTACCCCGTCGCGCGCGCATGGCTCAACCCGCTGACTGCCGACGAGATCGGCGTCGTCGACGGCGACTGGGTCAAGCTCACCAGCAGGCGCGGCGAGACCCACGGCAAGGTGCTGGTCACCGAGGGCATCGCGCCAGGCGTGGTGTACCAGGAGCGCTTCTGGAACCCCGAGCTGCTCGACTCCGACGACCCGCGCCAGGCGTGGCAGGCGATGAACATCAACGTCCTGACGAAGAACGACGCCCCGTTCAACCCGGAGTACGGCACCTACACGCTGCGCGGGGTCCAAGTGAAGATCGAGAAGTCCGAGAGGCCCGACGGCATCTGGGAGGACCCGAAGGAGTTCGCCCCGTGGATGCCCGAGCCGTCCGACAACACTGGCGGAGGGGATGCCGTTTATGACGCGTAAATGCTTGGTCGTTGACCTCAATCGCTGCATCGGCTGCTTCGCGTGCGATATCGCCTGCAAGACGGCGCACGACGTCGACCTAGGCGTCTATTGGAGCCGCGTGGTCACGGTCGGTCCCAACGGCACGTTCCCCGACATCGAGGAGTACTGGCTGCCGACGATGTGCCAGCAGTGCGCCAACGCCCCCTGCATCGAGGTGTGCCCCACCGGCGCCTCCTACCGCAACGATGACGGCGTCGTTCTGATCGACGAGCAGACGTGCATCGGCTGCCAGCTGTGCATCACCGCGTGTCCCTACGGTGTGCGCTCCTACAACGCCGACAAGACGGTCGTCGAGAAGTGCAACCTGTGCGTCGACCGCCTCGCCCAGGGCGAGGACCCCAAGTGCGTCATGGCCTGCTGCGCCGAGGCCCGCTTCTATGGCGACCTGGACGATCCCGACTCCGACGCCTCCAAGGCGCTCGCCGCCGCCGACGAAGCCGACGTTCACCGTCTGGCGGACTCGGGCAACCAGCCCAGCGCCGCCTACATCCTGAGCGAGAAGATCGCGACCTGGCGCTCGGACGACTGGGTGAGCGACGGGGAGTACACGCGCGGATAACGCCGACGGCGCGCTCGCAGCGCCCGCCGATGGCAAGACGAGTGAGAGAGGGGCGCCCGCCGCGCACACGGCGACGGGCGCCCCAGACGGATGTCGCGGCGCGTGACGTCACGCGCGCTGAGGACAAGGGAAGAGGAGGCCGATCATGGAGGGCACCACGAGGGCAGCGCTCGTCGACGGCACCGACGGCGAGAGGGGGTCAACGCCCCAGGCCATGGTGACCCCCGACGAGCTCATCGACGCGATGAGGGCGCGCGCGGACGCCTATCGCATGTTCTCGAGCATCCTGCTCCACGAGCTCACGCAGGCACAGATCGATCGCCTCCGCGAGGCGACGCCGTCAGAGACGGGACCGGCGGAGATCGCCGACGGTCTCGCGACCATCCGTCGCTACCTACGACGCGCGGGCGCCGACCCACGCACCGACCTCGCGGTCGACTACGCACGCGTGTTCCTGTCAGCAGGCGTCTACGACGGCAGGACCGCCGAGCCCTATGAGTCGGCCTTCACGAGCGAGGACCATCTCCTGTACCAAGAGTCACGCGACCAGGTCATGCGCGTCTACCGTGAGAACGGCTTTGCCGTTGACCCGTCCCTGCACATGCCCGAGGACCACCTTGGCATCGAGTTTGAGTTCCTCTCACGCATGGCGGACCGAACCGCCGAGGCCGTAGATACCGCCCGGTCAGAGAGAGACGGTCGGACGAGCGAGACACCGCGGGGACCCGCGCCGGACGCGGCCGACGAGGCGGACCCGTCGGAGACGATAGCTCGGCTCGCCACCACGCAGGCCGACTTCGTCGAGCAGCACGTCCTCAACTGGATCGACGAGCTTGTCGACAAGGTCGACGAATTCGCCGAGCTACCCCTGTACCCAGCCTTCATGCGCATGGCCAGGCAATACGCGCGCGACGACCGCGATCTGATGCGACAGCTCGCCACGGCGCTGGCCGAATAGACGAGGGAGGCGGCGCGGGGCAGCACTACGATTAGCCGGTCCTTCCGTCTTTCCAGAGTCAACGACACGCGGAGGGATGAGGAGGGACCGCGTGAGACTGGAACTCTCAAACGTGCGACGGGGCGTGGACGCGTTGGCCCCCGCGATCGCGCTGGTCGCGCCCGCGTTCTGGTTCGCTTGGTACGCGATGGTCTATGGCAGCGAGGTGCACTTCGGTGGGATCGACGCCCATGCCGACGACGTGTCGCGCGCATATCTGCTGTCCACGATGACGCTCGTCGTGACGCTCGCCATCCTCGGCACGCGTCCCGGGCGATTTCAGCCGCTGACGAACAGGCCCCCCTGGGTCGTCGGGGCGGGGGTGGGAGCCGCCCTCACCACATGGTGGGCGCTCGCCACGGCCAACCCCGTTCCGACAGCGTTGACCGGTATGTTCACCGGGTTCATCGCGATGAGGTACACCACCATCTACGCGCAGGCGAACCCGAAGTCGACGATGCTCGCCATCGTGATCGCCCAGCTGCTGGCGTCATTCGTCTGCGCGTACGCAAGATCCCTGCCGATCGCGTGGATGCTAGCGATCACCTGCCTGATGCCGCTGCTGGGAGCCGCGTGCGCGATGATCGACGGCGGTGAGATGCGCTATGAGCAGGTCAGCGACATCGAGGAGCCAACACCTGACTTCCTGCGCCTCGTCGCCGCGATGTTCCTGCTCACCACCGTCATGTACGTCGCTCGCGCGTTCTATCCGGCCGCCGATAACGGCGCGACGTTCGCCGACATCCTCGGCGGAGGCGGCAACGCCTCCCTGTTCCTCCTGCGCGTCGCCCTGATCGCGCTCATTCTGGCGCTGCCGACCTCGACCGACCTCCCTAAGCTCAGCTACTACCTCTTCCTCGCCCTTGTGCTGATCGCCCTCCCGCTGCCGCTGCTGCGTGTCCGCAGCGACGTCGCGTCGGCCCTTTTCGGCGCAGTGAACTCCCTCAAGGCCCTTGTGCTGTGGGTGCTTCTCGCCGGCATGGCCTACAAGACCGGACGATCGCCCCTGAGGCTCTTCGGGTGGGGCTATGCCGGCTCGACGATGGGCTCGAACGTCGGCCTGGTCGTCGGCAACACCCTGGCGTCGGCGGGCATCACGGGAGGCGCCCTCGCAGTTACCGAGGTGACGCTGCTCGCAAGCATGGTCCTCACGTGCACGCTCGTGGTGAACGTCCAGGTGGTCCGCAGGCTCTTCGTGCCGGCCGACGGCGACGACGCGCCCATTGACCTCGGCACGAGAGAGGAAGGGGACGCGAGCGCCGGAAGACGAGCCGACGCCAGTCGGCCAGCGCCCGAACGGGCAGACCAACGGAACGCCCGAGGGGACGCGACGCTTCTCGCCAAAGGCGACGCCGAGACGCCCCTCTCAGGCGCAGACGGCCGCGCAGCAGGACGTTGGCGACGGACCCTCAGACGCATGGCGGGCGACCACGACCTCTCCCCGCGTGAGACGGACGTACTAGAGCAGTTGCTGAAAGGGCACACCAAGAAGCGCATCTCAGAGGAACTGTGCATCTCGTACAACACGGTGCGCAGCCACGTGCGCAACATCTATGAGAAGTGCGACGCCCATAGCCAGCAGGATCTCATCGACGCGTTCGACAGATATCTGCGCGATGACAGGGCATGAGCCATGGGTCCCCACGGCGGCCTTGGGCACTCGCCGACGCCGTCCAGCGATGCCGGCGAATCATCGGCAGACGGGCAAATAAATGCACGGAAAAGTGCGCGGGGCGCGCCGGCGCGCACGGGGTCGGGTAAACCTGGCAGTCGCGGCTGGTGCCGTGCGACTAGGGCATCTTTCGGCGTTCAGAAGCATCCGAACGTATGCGGGAAACGAGAACACCGGTGCGGCGCCGTCCGACGAGAACACCTTTCGACGTTCCGGAGGGTTTGCACGGGCCGCCGGGACAGTCCCGTGCGAATCGGAGTGCTCCCATTCGTGCATGCGTGCGTTCGGGAGCACGTTCGGCACATGTTCGCACGAACGGGAGACCCCCGAGCGAGCCCCCGCACCGTCATCGGCACCGCGAAGTCTCCCGATCGTCAAGGACTGTGCCGGCGCCCCGGCGAAACCCTCCCGAACGCGCATTTCCGTCCCGACGAAGTCTCCCGTTCGCACGATCCTGTCCCGACCGGGCGGAGCACCCCGCGCGCAGTGCCCCCATTCGCACGATCATGCACCATGAGTCGCGCATACGCGCATGCGACGGGAACGCGTGAACGAGTCGATACCATCCCTACCGCGTGACGGCGGAGGCGTGGCGGCGGCCCATCGCGGCGCGCACGCAGAGCACGGACCCAATGGCCAGCGGCACGGCCGCCGCAATCGTGAGCGAAGTCGTCGCGCCCATCGCGGCGAGCGCCGGAATGCCCTGCAGCATGCCATAGACGTACGGGAGCAGCCAGAACAGCCATACGCCGATGCTCAGGCGATGGAAGCTCGCGCGCATGCGGGCGTCACCGCGCGCCAGCGTCACCGTCGCCCACGTGGCGTGGAAGAGCATGAGGGCGAACGCGAGCGCGCCGGTGACCGCGTGGACGGACAGGGTGCCGGCGGCACCCGTGCCGCTCGCGAATGCCGACATCAGCGTGGTGCCGGTCGCGTCGCAGACAAGACCCGCCCAGAACAGGATGACGTGCGGCACGCGCAGCTCGCCGGCCGAACGCTCCCAGAAGACGCCGATGGTGTACAACACGAGAGCGACCGAGATGGTGCCAGCCGCGGCCATAATGATGGGACTCATGATGATTCCTGCCTCCGTTGCATGACGTCGCGCGACGTTAAGCGTCACGCCCGCTCGGTGTGAGCCTGGGCGTGCCTCGTCCCGCCTTGATGTCGTTCTTGATGTCGCAAATCATGCTATGGCGCTAGGAAATGAACATCCATGCGGCGATGTTCAGCCCGACGCACGGTGCGCATTGCGGCCACATCGCACGGCGCGACAGACGGTCACGGTCGCTTGGCCAGCTTCGCGAACGACGCGTCGACGCAAGCGAATTGCGGGTATAGGAGTCATTGGTGCATGCGCTCGGCGTGCGTGCTGAACACCGCCGCCACTCTTGGATTCATGCCATGCGGCGCATCACAGCGAACGAGGGGACGGGGAGACGGCGTCGATCATGCCGCGGGCGAAGTCCGCGACCCACGACTCACGACGCCCATGAGGGTGACGCACGACGTCATCATGGAGGCGACACGCACATGTCCAAGAAGATGGGCATCGGCCTGATCGTAATTGGCTGCCTTCTTGCGATTCTTGCTATCGTCCTGCGTATCATCAACGTCATCGGGACATTTGCGCTGATTCTGATGCTGCTGCTCGGCGGCGCGGGCGTCATCATCGGCTACAACCTGAGCCAGGACAAAGAGGACTGACTCGCATCGGCGGTCCCGGCTCGTATCGACAAATCAAAGGACGCCTGATCGCCGCGTTGTGCACGCGAGCATGTCGCACGAGCAGGCACGCATGGACGCGCCGCACCCGCCCGCGACAGCCTCGCCTCGCGGGCGTCCCGCGCTACAGCGTCACCGTGATCGTGAGCGAGCGCCCGTCGTCGCTGCGCGCGGTCGCGTCGCCGCCATGCGCCTCGGCGACCGCGCGCACGATGGCCAGGCCGATGCCGTGCCCGGCGCCGGTGCCGCCCGATCCGCTCGACCGCAACGCATCCGCGCGGTAGAACCGCTCAAAAAGCTCGGGGTGCGCGCCCGGCTCGATGCGGACGACGGCGTTCGTCACCGTGAGGGTCGCCATGCCGTGGCGCGCGGGCGCAAGCGAGACCGCCACCGTGGAGGCGTCGGCGGAGTACTTGAGCGCGTTGTCGAGCAGGGTCGAGACGACCTGGCGCGTCATGGCCTCGTCGACGCGGCAGGTCACGCCATCCGTCACGTGCGTCTCGACGTGTTTGCCGCGACTGTACGCCACCGCCTCAAAGTCCCTGGCCATCTCGCGCACGAGCGCCGAGAGGTCCACGTCGGCGAGCCGCAGCGCGTCGGCGCCCTCGTCCGCGCGCGACAGCATCACGAGGCGGTCCGTGAGCCGCGCGAGCCGGCGCGTCTGGTTGTGGATGCTGCGTGTCCACTCGCTCTCGCCCGCGTCGATCTCCACGACGTCGGTCGCCGACGAGATGATCGCGATCGGCGTGCGCAGCTCGTGGCTCGCGTCCGTGACGAACCGGCGCTGCGCCCGCTGGGCGCGCTCGACGGGCGCCGACACGGCGAACGAGAACGGGACGATCAGACAGGCGAACGCGAGCACGCCGACCACGCCCGTCAGGGCCGACGCGCGCAGGAACGAGCGCTGGCTCGCCAGCTCGTCGTGGATGTTCAGGAACACCGCGAGCCGCGTGCCGCTCACGCTCGTGACGAGGTAGCGGTAGTCCCCCATCGTGCCGCGCGCCGAGCCGGGCGTCGCCGGCGAGCTCTCCTGTAGCGCCTCCTGCGCCATCTGCGTCGCCGTGACGTCGCTCACCGACACCACGTGGGTCGTGTCGCTCGTCGCGACGCGTCCCTCGTCGTCAAACGTGACGGTGAAGTAGCGTGCCGCGTAAGGACCCTCGAGCATGGCGGCGTAGCTGTCAAAGGCCGTCGGCAGCTCGTAGCCAGGCGGGGCGGTGAGCGCGATGCTGAAGTCGGCGGGGTCGTCGTTGTCGTAGGGGTACGTGACGTTGTCAAGGGACCCGCCCGCCTGGGCGATGTAGTCCACGAGCCGGTCGACGTCGCGCACGGTCGCCCGCGCGGTCAGGACGTTGATGCCGACGATGAGGCCCGTCAGGACGAGGGCCGTCGCGAGCAGCGCCGCGCCCACGAACCGCAGGCGCAGGCGGCGAATCGCGCGGGGGGCACGACGATGCGGGCGGCCCCCGCGGCCGTCACGGCCGCCGCGCATGCCGGAGCCATCCCGCTCACCCACGGTCGGCGCCCCTCCCCGCGGGCCCGACGTCCGGCACGCCCGACGCCGGCCGGTCCGACGCCGGCTCGTCCGGCGGCGCGGGCATCTCAAGGCGGTAGCCCACGCCGCGCAGCGAGCTGATGGTCACGCGAGAGCCGACGAGGCGCAGCTTCTTGCGCAGGTTGGAGACGTTCACCCAGACGACGCCCTGCTCGACGTCGGCCAGGTCGCCCCACACGCGGCGCATGATCTGGTCGACGGTGGTGCGGTCCGACCCGTGCTCCACGAGCAGCTGCATCAGCCGGTACTCGGTCGCGGTGAGGTCCACGCTCCCCGCGCCGCACGCGACCGCGTGGGCCGCCTCGTCCAGCCACATGTCGCCGAAGCTCGGACGGGGCCGCACGGCGCCGGGGCTCGTGCGGGTGAGGGCGCGGGTGCGCGCGAGCAGCTCCTTCGCGGAGAACGGCTTGCCCAGGTAGTCGTTGGCGCCGGCGTCCAGGCCGCACACGCGGTCGTCGACCCCGGAGCGCGCCGTCAGGATGAGCACGGGCACGTCGTTGCCGGCGGCGCGCAGCTCGCGCAGCACCGCGAGGCCGTCCACCTTGGGCATCATGATGTCCAGGATGACGAGGTCAAAGTCGCCGCGGCGCAGCTGGTAGAGGGCGTCCTCGCCGTCAGGCGAGGCGGCAACCTCGTACCCCGCGTGCCGCAGGATCGCGACGAGCGCGTGGGAGAGCTCCTCCTCGTCCTCCGCCAGCAGCAGCCTCACGTCGCGCACCCCTTCGCCTCGTCCCGTCGCCTCCGCGCGCCATCACACCACCTTCGCACAGATTAAGCCTTGCTTTAGGAGAGCGCCATACGATGCGACCATCTTCATGCGTGACAGCCGCAACGGTCCTTTTGAGAGGGGACTCGATGACGATGAGTGATTCCGA
>CACZRK010000092.1 GCA_902783515.1 uncultured Coriobacteriaceae bacterium
CGCGGTGTGCGCCCTCGCCATGGCGGGCGCGGTCATCGGCGTGTACGCCATCGTCTCGGGCGTCGCCGCCGGCGTGCTGCTCGCGGTCGCCGCGCTCGCGTCGGGCGCGCTGGCCGTCGCCGCCCACCCTCGGCGCGACCTCGTCGTCTCGGACGGCCCCGCCTCCCTGGACGCCGCGCGACGCCTGCCCTGGTTCACCGTCGTCATGTTCGTCGCGACCGACGCGCTCGGCATGGCGCTGTTCCTCGCGCTGTCCTCCCTCTACGTCGGCGGCAGCCCGGTCGTCAGCACGCCCGTCTTCGCGTCGGCAACCGTCGTCGTCATCGCTGCCACGCTCGCGATCCTGCTCTTCGCCCCCCATGGCACGCGCCTGGTCTGGATGCCGCTGTTCGCCCTGCTCTTCGCCGCGCTGCTCGCCTCCTGCACCGCGTCGTGGACGCTGCTGCCGGTGATCGCGGGCCTGCTGTACGCGTCGCTGTTCTGCCATCACTTCCTGCGCTGGGCGATCGTGCCCGCCGTCTCGGCCCAGGCGGGCTTCTCCCGCGTCGCCACGTGCGCGCTGCTGCTGCTCGTGACCGACAGCGGCCTGTGGGCCAGGCTCGCCGGGCTTGCCGTGCCCGCGTCGTCGTCGGCCGGCCTCCAGGCGATCGGCGGCCTCGCCGGGCTCATGGCGCTCGTCCTGCTGGTGCTGTTCTGCGCCGCCTTCGCGATCGACCGCACGCTGCGCGCGCCTGCGACGACGACGTCGGCGCCGGCGGTGGCGGCATCAGGCACAACCTCAGCCTCAGCTTCAGTGTCTGCCTCTGACGCCCCAGACGCCCCCGCGGCCGAGGCCGTCATCCCCGCCGCCGCGGGAGCGGACGGACGGAGCGGCGCCGACGGCGCGCAGGGCGTCCCCCAGCCGCAGGGTCAGGCCGCCGGAGCCATGCCTCACCCTGAGGTCGAGCCTTCGCCTCTGCGCCCGCTCATGCGCCACGCCGACACGCCCGAGTCGCGCCTGGAGCGCATCGCCCGCAGACACGACTTCACGCAGCGCGAGCTGGAGATCGCGCGCCTCACCGCGCAGGGCAACACGTCCAACCGCATCGCCGACATCCTGGTCATCTCAAGCAGCACGGTGCGCTTCCACCAGCAGAACATCTACCGGAAGCTCGACATCCACTCGCGCCAGGAGTTCATCGACCTCATCAACGGCACGGACGGCGACGGCGCGCGCCGGGCGTAGGCACGCCCTGCCGGGACGCGCCGCCACGTCGGTAGCACGGCATGTAGCATCCGCGCGCTCATGGGGCGCGACACACGTGCCTGCCTGCTATGATGGGTGCTACCTGACAGATCTGTTGGGTTGCCCTCACCCCTGTCCGTCGGCTGATTCTATCGATACTGACAGCTACACCGCGCGGCGCCCGTGCCGTATCCTGACGACGTCAGCCCATCGTGCGCGATCCTCGCGACGGGTCCCCGCGACCCGCGGGCGCCATGCAGGCGCCGTCGCGCTGCCTTTCGGGAAGGTGTAGCTCGCCCCATGACAATGCCTAGCAACGAGTGCCCTCGCGTCGACGAGCGCGCGGGGTACTGCCCGCCGTACCCGCTCTTCATCCAGCTCGCCGGGCAGCCCGTCGTCGTCATCGGCGCCGGCGAGGTCGCCCAGCGCAAGATCCAGACCCTGCTCTCGCGCGGCGCGCGCGTCCGCGTCGTGGCGCCCGAGGCCACCGACGAGGTCCGCCGGCTCGCCGACGACGGCGCGATCGCGTGGGAGCGCCGCCCCTACGAGGAGGGCGACCTCGCGGGCGCGCTCGTCGCCTTCGCGGCGACCTCCGACCGCGCGGTCAACGAGCGCGTCTACGCGGAGGCGACCGCGCGCCCGATGCTCGTGAACGTCGTGGACGTGCCGGACCTGTGCAACGCGATCGTCCCCTCCATCATGGGCCGCGGGCGCCTGCAGGTCGCCGTCTCCACCGACGGCGCGTCCCCCGAGACGGCCAAGGCCATCCGCCGCGGCTTCGAGGAGAGGTTCCCCGCGTGGTGGGAGCAGTACATGGACCTGCTCCACGAGGTGCGCCTGCTCGTGAAGGACCGCGTCGGCGGCCCGTCGGCGGGGCGCGCGCGGCTGTACCGCGCGGTGCTTGACGACGAGCGCGCCCGCGCCGCCTGCGCCGCCGGCGACGCCCCGAGCGCCGAGGACGTCTACGCGTCCGTCGTCGCGCCCCTGGTCGCCGCGTCCGGACGGGAGGCGTAGCATGAGCCTCGTGATCATGGGCGCCAGCTACAAGAGCGCGCCGATCGAGTCGCGGGAGCGCGTCGCCGTGCAGCCCGGCGCGCTCGACGGCTGCCTGGACGAGCTCCGCGGCGCCGACGGCGTGAACGAGGTCGTGATCCTCTCCACGTGCAACCGCGTGGAGGCGTACGTGGACGCCAAGACCGACCGCCTGGGCGTGGACGCGCTCCGCGCGTTCTTCCGGCGACGCGCCGGCGACGCCTTCTCCGAGGGCGAGTTCTACGTCCATCGCGGCATGGACACGGTGGAGCACGCCTATCGCGTCGTGTGCTCGCTCGACTCGCAGCTGCTCGGCGAGGCGCAGATCCTCGGCCAGATGCGCGGCGCCTTTGAGGCCGCCGTCGCGCACGGCTCGTGCGGCGAGGTGCTCACGCGGCTCTTCAAGAGCTCGCTGCACCTCGGCAAGCGCGTCCGCGCGCAGACCGCCATCGGGTC
>CACZRK010000093.1 GCA_902783515.1 uncultured Coriobacteriaceae bacterium
ACGGGCTCATACGGGAGTTCTTCCCGAAGGGGACGGACTTCTCCAGGGTGACCGACGAAGAGGCGCGGGGGGTGTTCGAGAAGGTCAGCGACAGGCCCAGGAAGGTGCTGGGGTTCAGGACGGCCAACGAGGTCTACGGGAGATGTTGCACTCAGCTTGACAATCCGCCTTTCGTTTTCCGCGGCCCGTTGCCTGCAGTCTCTGCATTGCCAAGACTGGAGAGCCGTATTCTCCGCTCTCGTACTCTCCCGACCCGGCAAAGGCATCCACATAGACGTAACCGTCTTGAGAATGGCCATAGGTCTTATCAAAGAACGGCTTCAGATAGCAGTCGAGCAGGCTGTCCTTGGTCTTCGACCACGGATGCTCGTCCTTAGTGGTAAAGAATGCGCTCTTGTCCTTGGCCAAAGAGACCCCTACTCCCCGTACGCCTTACCAATCCTGTCGTACACCACGGCCGCATCTAGCACGTCGGCGCTCCGTACGAACGTCCTCGTACTATCATCCTTCAGATCCACGTAGCGCGACGCGTCGCCGTTCACGCACCAGATGCGCGCGTACAGCCTGCCGAACTCCTCGGCATAGTCGCAGAGCCCACGCATCTTGGGTAGGGCGTCGCTGTACTGCTCGCCGTGCGGGTCGATGATAGAGGGCATCACCTTGCCGTCGGCCTTCTCAAAGAAGATGAAGTCCGGGTGCATGGCGTAGTGGCCGCCCGTCGGCATGAGGTAAATCACCGTGAGCACGTGCTCGCCCGTCCCGGTCGAGGGGTTGCGGTAGAACGCGACGCACCCGCGCTTGAGCTCGGTCTTGACCACGAGCTTTTCGGGCTCGTCAAGGTCGAGGTGCGCCCTGCGCGTCTCGGGGTTGCTCATGACGTGCTTAGCATAGGTCGCGAGGTCGCCGTCCTGAATCTCCTTGCTCGGCCGGCGCAGGCTTACGACGCGGTGGATGCCGTTGCGGGAGAGCGTGGAGGCGAAGTCGGTGCGCACGGGTTCGGCCATGCGTCCGATCTTGGCCTCGTACTTCCTCATGAGCCCCTGCAGCAGCTCGCGAGCCCTGTCCTGCACGCGCTGGACTATCTCGTCAACCGAGGCCGCTGCCGCTATCTCCACGTTGATGGTCATGTCGCTCTTGCCCTGGGCGTGCTCAACGCGGAAGAACTCGTTCGCAAGGTCCTCCGTGAACGCCTTGTCGCCGCGCGCTCGTGCATGCGCCACGGCGAACTTGTCAGCAGCCTCGGTGAAGGTTGAGCTCTTGGCGCTGTCGGCGTTGAGGTAGCGGAGATGGACCTCGATGGATGTGACGTGGGTTATCGACGCCTCGGCATCGTTGAACTCGTTCTTGTACACGTCAATGGAGTCCTGCAGCTCGTGGAGCAGCGCTGTGCGCACCTTCTTGCGCGTGCCCATCTCCAGCTCGTAGCGCGAGAGCTTCCCCGCGTACTCGAGCGCCGCCTCGATGACGTTGGTGGGGTGGTGCGACTCGATGCGCTTCACGACGCTCTCGAACGCTTTGGCAACGCCCGTGCCGAGCTCCTCGTCCCATTCGGCGTCCACCGGGTTCGTGATGACGTGCCGGCCGGAACCCGCCGAGACGCCCGACCAGTCGTCGGCGCTCTCGCTCGTCAGTGCATCGCGCACCATGTTCGCGGCCTTCTCGTCGAAGAGAGGCAGGAAGCATGCCACGGAGTTGAGCTTGTCCACGTCCACGCGACGGGCGAGTGGCGTGCGCACCATACGGCCGACCAGCTGCGCGATGTAGGTCACGTCGGTGTGCTTGCGCATCGAGTAGATGACCTCGGCGCGTGGGCAGTCCCAGCCGGTCGAGATGGCCTCCTTGGCGAAGAGGATGCGTATCTCGGTCCTGCGCTCCATGTCCTCGGGGTGCACGTAGGGCACGTAGAAGCCTTGGAGGTGCTTGTCCTCGTGCTCGCCGAACACGTGGGCGTAGGCATCGTCCGCGAGCCACGGAAGCCGCTCCTGTATGTTGCGCGCCAGCTCGTTGAGCTTGGAGTCGGAGATCTTGTCCTCCACCTGCACCACCATGAGCGGGGCGATGGCGTCGATGCCGTTGGCGGAGCACCAGGTAGACCAGAGCGTGGTGGAATCGTCGAGCGCCTTGCACGCCCGCCCCAGATAGAGCACGTCGGCGGCGCTACGCTCCTTGGGCGAGTAGAGGATGATGTCGTCCTTGAGGAGACCGGAGGCCTGCACGTCGGCAGGGCTCACGGTCACGGGGGGCGTCGTCGTGCGGTCGCCGCGTCCCTCCATGGCCTCCAGGAAGCGCTGGGGCGTGGCCGAGATGCCCACGACCACGGGCACGGGGCACTTGCCGTCGTACCCGTCGACAAGCTGCGCGTAGATGGTCGCGTCGTCCTTGCCGGCCCGCGTGCCCTTGCCGATGCCGCGATGCGCCTCGTCGAGGAAGAGGTAGAGGTGCAGCCCGCCCTCGATGCTCTCGCGCAGTACCTGCCAGAACGTCGGGGCCTCGCCGCCGCGCGTGAGGAGCTTGCCCTTGCCCAGGAGCTGCCGGTGCAGGAAGTAGACCTTGCCGGCCTCCAGCCGGTCGTGGTCCTGCGTGAACGAGTTGGTGATGCTCTCGATGTGCGTAGGGTCGAGGTCGGTCGCATCGAGGAACTTGTCCTTGGTCTGCTCGGCGAGCGCCGGCAGGTCGGTCACCCACAGCACGCACGCCTGCGGGTCGGGCTCGAACTCGTAGGCGCTTTCCGGGTCGCCCTCCATGAGCGCCTCCGCCACGCCGGCGGCGATGACGGTCTTGCCCGAGCCGGTCGGCGCGGCAAGGCAGCACGAGCCGGGACGCCCGTGCTCAAGGTAGCCCTGCATGAGGTATTCCATGTCGTCCATCAGTCGCATGAAGGCGACGTCCTGGAACTCCTTGAGCTCATACTTCATAGCCCCGCTCCAATCTCGAAGGAGCGCAGGTACTGCTTGTACAGCTGCACGACCTCGGTGTCTGGCAGGTCGCGGTTGAGCGCGCGGTAGTCGGCGTCCACGTCGGTCACCACGAAGGCGAGCGGCACGTGACGCTCTTCGCATTCTCGTATGAACGATGCGGCATAATCACAATCAAAGAGCACGCCGTAGGCGTCCTGCACCTCGTATGTGTCGCCATGCTTGATGACGGGACCCACAGAGCCAGCCCGCAGCCACAGAAGCGGCGCGATCTCGTCGAACGCGAGGTCGGCGGAGACGACGGCAGGTTCCAGATAGGTGAGGTCGTAGTAGACAGCGTTCTCCTCGAAGCCGTCGGCCATGGGGAACTCGTCGGTGAACTTGTAGTCGCCCTTGATGGGCTCGCCGTTAGGCGTAGTGCCCGTGATGGCTG
>CACZRK010000094.1 GCA_902783515.1 uncultured Coriobacteriaceae bacterium
AGCCGCGGGCGACGCGCGACGCGCTTTGCCCCACGCTCGTCTTGATATCGAGGAAATATGGAGAGCCGCCCCATTCGACGCGTGCGGAGATTCCTCGTTGACACGAGAGCGAACTTACGGCACTATTACCTACGCACTTGAGGAACGGCGCGCACGAGGCGCCGCGCTGATTGGGGTTGTAGCTCAGCTGGGAGAGCGCTGCCTTCGCAAGGCAGAGGCCGGGGGTTCGAATCCCCTCAACTCCACCATTCATATGATCACAGACCCCGTAACGCGAAAGTGTTACGGGGTCTGTTCGTATCTGGATTCCCACGCAACTACAATCGCAGAGAGCGGTGACGGCGCATGTGTCGAGAGGCCCGCGGACGGAGGCCTCCGATTGCGCTGCTTCTGTGCATGTCGGTTGCCAGGTGCGTGTCGGACTGGCGAGTTATCCTCGTTAATGCAATTATTGATGCAAATATTCATACCAAGTGATTGGAATGCCCAATGGTATGCAATAAGCTCATTCCTCCCGAGGAGACGGCCTGTCCGGGGGAGCCCGTCGTCGGCGGGGTCCTCGCCGCCTCCGGCTTCAAGGCGTCCGGCGTCGCTGCGGGCTTTCGCGCGGCGACGCCCGATCGCCTGGACACCGCGCTCGTCTGCTGTGACGGTGACGCGAGCGCGGCGGGGGTCTTCACGCGCAACCGCTTCTGCGCCGCCCCGGTCGTCGTCGACCGCGAGCGTCTCGCGAACGGCCATGCGAGGGCGATCATCCTGAACTCCGGCGTTGCCAACGCGGCGACGGGGGAGCCCGGCATCGCGAACGCCCGTCAGACGGGCGACGACCTCGCGAAGGCTCTCGGCTGCGACGCTGACGACGTCCTGGTCGCCTCGACGGGCGTGATCGGCGTGCCGCTGCCGATGGACGTCATGGAGCGGGGGATCCGGCTGAGCGTGGCGGCGCTGGGTGACGACGCCGCGCACGACGAGGCCGCGGCGACCGCGATCATGACGACGGACACCGTGTCCAAGCGCTGCGCCGTGCGCTACGAGGACGCCGAGGCGGGCGTCACGTACACGGTGGGCGGCATGTGCAAGGGCGCCGGCATGATCGCGCCGAACATGGCGACGATGCTCGCCGTCATCACGACCGACGCGCCCGTCGCGCCCGCGGCGCTGCAGGCGTGTCTCGCACGCGCGGCGCAGGGAAGCTTCAACCACGTGATCGTGGACGGGGACACCTCCACCAACGACACGTGCGTCGCGCTCGCGTCAGGCGCCGCCGGCGGGGCGGAGATCTCCGAGGCGACGCCGGGCCGCCTCGCGGCGTTCGGTCGCGCGCTCGCCTGGGTCTGCGACGGCCTGGCGCGCAAGATCGCGGCCGACGGGGAGGGCGCGACGCGCCTCGTGCGCGTGTGCGTCATGGGTGCCGCGACGGACGAGGACGCTCGGGTCGCGAGCAGGACCGTGGCCTCGTCGCCGCTCGTGAAGACGGCCATCGCCGGGCATGACGCCAACTGGGGCCGCATCGCCGCCGCGCTCGGCCGCAGCGGCGCGTCGTTTGACCAGGAGACGGTGGCCATAGACATCGCGGGCATCCCGGTGCTGCGCGCCGGCCTGCCGATCCCCTTTGACGAGGATGAGGCGCTGCGACGCTTCGAGGAGCCACAGGTCGACATCGTGTGCGACCTCGGCAGCGGGACGTCCTCCTACGTCACCTGGACGTGCGACCTCACGCACGGGTACATCGACATCAACGCGGACTATCGCAGCTAGGGGAGCCATGCAGATGCAGGAGATACTGCGCGACGCGCTGCTGAGCGACGACGAGCAGCAGGGCTACGAGGAGCGCGCCCGCGTGCTGACGCAGGCGCTGCCGTGGATCAAGGCGATGGCGGGCACGACCGTCGTCATCAAGTACGGCGGGGCCGCGATGGTGGACCCGACGCTGCGGGCGCAGGTGATGGAGGACATCATGCTGCTCAAGCTCGTCGGCGTGAACCCCATCATCGTGCACGGCGGCGGCAAGGACATCTCGCGGCTCGTGAGCGCGCTCGGGCTCACCGCGGAGTTCAAGGACGGGCTGCGGGTCACGACGCCCGAGGTCATGCGCGTCGTCTCCATGGTGCTGTCCGGCAAGGTGAACGAGGAGCTGGTGCTGGCGCTCAACGTGCACGGCCCGCTCGCGGTCGGCCTGTCGGGCGTGGACGGCTCCATGGTCCACTGTGACTTCATGAGCCAGGAGCTCGGGCGCGTCGGCGTCGTCACCATGGTGGACACCGACCCGATCATGGCGCTGCAGGACAAGGGGTACATCCCCGTCATCGCGAGCGTGGGCGTCGGTCCTGACGGCCAGGCGGTCAACGTGAACGCCGACACCTTTGCCAGCGCGATCGCGCAGACGTGCAAGGCGTCCAAGATCATCTTCCTGACCGACGTGGACGGCCTCTACCGCGACTTCAGCGACAAGGCCACGCTCATCGGGCGGATGACGGTGTCCGACGCGCGCGGGCTCATCGCGAGCGGCACGCTCTCGACCGGGATGATCCCCAAGATCCGCGCCGCGGTGGACGCGCTGGAGAACGGCGTGAGCCGCGCCCACATCCTGAACGGCACCAAGCCGCACAGCATCATCCTGGAGCTGTTCACGGACATGGGCGTCGGCACGATGATCACGAGCTCCGCCGACGACCTGCTGCGCCATGACGTCGCGGCGCGCGTGTCGCGGGCGGCGCTGTAGCGATGACGACGACGATCGAGAAGGGGCTCACCATGGGCATGGACGAGGCGACGGCGCGGGCGGCGGAGCTTGACGCGCGCTACATCATGCAGACGTACGGCACGAGGACCACGATGTTCACGCGTGGCGAGGGGGCGAGGCTCTACGACGCCGCCGGCACGGAGTACCTGGACTTCCTCTCGGGCATCGCCGTGTGCCCGCTCGGCCACGCCGACCCTGACGTGACCGCCGCCATACGCGAGCAGGCGGGCAAGATCCTGCAGACCTCCAACTACTTCCTCGCCGAGCACCGCGGCCAGGTCGCCAAGCGCCTCTCCGACCTGGCGGGCGGCGACGCGTACGGCTGGCGCACCTTCTTCTCCAACTCCGGCGCCGAGGCGAACGAGTGCGCCATGAAGGTCGCGCGCCGCGTGGGCGTCGCGCGTCACGGCGAGGGGTGCCAGACGATCGTCGTGCTGCGCGGCTCGTTCCACGGCCGGACCATGGAGACGCTCGCGGCCACCTCGCAGGACTGGCTGCAGAGCCCGTTCCAGCCGCTGCCGCAGGGCTTCCGCAGCGTCGACCGCAACGACGTCGCGCAGCTGGACGCCGCGATGGGACCCGACGTGTGCGCCATCATGATGGAGCCCATCCAGGGCGAGAGCGGCGTGTGGGTGCTGAGCGACGAGTACCTGCGGCACGCGCGCGAGCTCGCCGACCGTCACGGCGCGCTGCTCATCTTTGACGAGGTGCAGACCGGCCTGTTCCGCTGCGGACGGCCGTTCGCGTTCCAGACGGTGGAGGGCGCCGGCCCCAACGGCGTCGTGCCCGACGTCTTCACCGTCGCCAAGGGCATCGCGTCAGGCGTGCCCTGCGCCGCCTGCGTCGCGCGCGGGGACGCGGCGACGGTGCTCACGCCCGGCCAGCAGGGCTCCACGTTCGGCGGCGGCCCCCTCGCGATGGCGGCGGCGGACGCGACGCTGGAGAAGGCCGTCCGCCTGGGCCTGGACGCGAACGCCGCGAGGGTGGGGGCGTACCTGCGCGATCAGCTTGCGACCGTCCCGTACGTGACCGACGTGCGCGGCAAGGGCCTCATGGTCGGCGCGAGCATCACGGGGCGTGACGCCCACGACGTCGTGTCGGACCTGCTCACGAGGTTCCACGTGGTCGCCAACGCCTGCAACGGCGAGGTCCTGCGCTTCCTGCCGTCGCTCATCATCGGCACGGCCGAGGTGGACGAGCTCGTGGCCGCGCTCAGGGGCGTCGCGTAGCGGCGGCGCGCGTCGCGACGGGGCGGGGCGGGCACGCGTCCGAACGCGCCCGCCCCGTTGTCATGCGCGAGCCCGGGCGCTCGCCGCGGGGCGCC
>CACZRK010000095.1 GCA_902783515.1 uncultured Coriobacteriaceae bacterium
GACGCTGACCGCCGAGGGCCTGTGGGACTTCTCGCGCGAGACGCCCGTGGTCCGGGACGCCGCCGCCCTGCCGCTGACGCACCGCCTCTTTGACGTGGACACGCTGCTGCTGCGCGACGTGCCCGACCGCGAGGTCACGCTGGTCGGCACGCGCTCGGGTCGCGGGGTGCGCGTGAGCTTCCCCGACTTCCCCTACCTCGGCGTCTGGTCGGCGGCAGGCGACGCGCCGTTCGTCGCACTGGAGCCCTGGCACGGCTGCGCCAGCGCCCTTGACGAGGACGACGCCTTTGAGCACAAGCGCGGCACGATCACGCTCGCCCCCGGCGCGCAGGCCTCGCTCGCGTTCACGATCACCGTGCTCGGCGACTGATCGGGCGCGGCGCCCGGCCGCCTTTCGTTCCTGAAACCGTCCGCGGAACGGTGGCTGACCGCACTTGACAACGCGCGACGATCGTAGGCATGGTGCCGGCCATAACTTCATAGCCAAACCGTTGATGCGGAAGTCAAAGCGATCGAGCGCGCACAGAGAGCCTGCGACGATGAGAATCAGGCCGTATGCAGGTCGCCAAATGGGCCGCAGAGGGCGCGCTGAACGCCAGTGCCTGCCAGGGGAACCGCGAGGTCCCGGGTCGGCGCGACAAGTAGGACGCGACGTCAGGCACACGTCAGTTGCCAGGGATATGCTGGTATCCCGGAAAAGCGCGCGCCGCCCGGCAGGCGGCGCGAATCAAGGTGGCACCGCAAGCCCTTCAAGCCCGTCCTTGACGTTCATCCACGACGTCGGGAGCGGGCCTTTCTCGTCCCCGCCGTCACAGGCGAGTGTGACGAAGGGAGCGTGCGTCATCATGTCGGACGTCTTGTCGGGCGACCCCGCGCGGGTGCTGGCGCAGCCGGTCGGAGCGACCGCGGCGGCGACGCCGTCACGCGAGGAGGTGCGCGCCATCGCGCGGCGGGGCGGCTATCGCCGCGTGCCGGTGCGCCGCGAGCTGTTCGCCGACGCGTTCACGACCATCCAGGTCCTGCGCAGGCTGCGAGCGGCGAGCGATCACGTCTTTCTGCTGGAGAGCGCCGAAACCGACCGCAGTCGCGGCCGCTACTCGTTCATCGGCTACAACCCCTCGCTGGAGGTCACCTGCCTGCGCGGCGAGCTGCGCGTCCGCGAGGGCGTGGAGGACGGCGAGGAGCGCGTCGCGACCCGCCACGTGGCGCATCCCGGCGCCGCCCTGCGCAAGATCCTCGCCGGGAACCGCGCGCCGCGCCTCAAGGGCTTCCCGCCGTTCTGCGGCGGCCTGGTGGGCTTCTTCTCCTTTGACTACCTCGCGTACGCCGAGCCGTGCCTGCGCCGCGCCGAGCCGCTCCACGACGGCAGGTGCCGCGCCGACGCCCCGGACGTGGACCTGATGCTCTTTGGCAAGCTCGTGGTCTTTGACGCCTACCGGCAGCGCCTCGCGCTCATCGCGAACGTGCGCGTGAACGTGGACCAGGACGAGGGCGCGCTTGACCGCGCGTACCGTCAGGCGGTCGCCGACCTGGACGAGATGGAGCGCATCGTGCGCGACGGCCTGTGCGCGACGTTCCCGCCGCTGCGCCTGGCCGAGGCGCTGACGCCGGCGCGCGGGCGTGACGGGCAGGCGCGGCGCGCGCATGGACGCCGTGTGTGCGCCAACGGACGCGTTGGAATGCAAACTGACATGACGGGGCGAGGCGCATATCCTCGGCACATGCCTCCTCACCTCATGAGGTCGGCGGTCCCGGGCTCCGTCGGGACCGCCGCGTCCCGTCCCCCAGCATGCGAGGTCACGCCTGATGTCTATCACAACCACCGCCGCCCGGGGCGCCGCCGCGCCCGCCGCCCGCGCCGACGCCGAGGGAGACGTGCGGCGCCCCGCCGTCACGATGGCCGTCTCGTCGCGCACCGGCAACACCCAGATGATCGCCGACGCCGTGCGCGCCGAGCTGGAGGCGCGGGGGTTTGACGTGCGCCTCCGGGGGCGCGGCGAGCAGATCGAGACGGACGTCGCCATCGTGTGCTTCTGGTGCTTCAAGTCCACGCTCGACCCGATCAACCTGCGACTCGTCCAGGGCACCGCGGGCAGGCGCATCCTCGCCTTCGGCACGTTCGGCGGCTACCCCGACAGCCCCTACGCCGGCCGCGTGACGCGCCTCGTGACCGAGGCGATCGGCGAGCGCAACACCTGCCTGGGCGTGTTCCTCTCGCAGGGCAAGGTCTCCCTGGAAAACGTCGAGGCGCGCAAGAGGCTGCCGCCCGAGGACCCGCACCATCTGGACGAGGCCGGCATCGCCCGCGTCATGGAGTCCCAGCGGCACCCGAACCAGCGTGACGTTGACCGGGCGGTCGCCTTCCTGCGCGACCACCTTGGCCTCCTCGGGTAGACTGTACGAGCGCCCCGCGGGGGCGACGCGCCGTCAACAGGGAGGACTGCCATGCGCCAGCCGAAGATCGTCGTCACGGACCTTGACTTCGCGGACACGACGTTCGAGCGCGAGATGGTCGAGGCGGCCGGGCTCGCGTTCGCGGCGTTCCAGGATCGCGACGCCGACGCCATCATCCGCAACGCCGCGGACGCCGACGCCATCATCACGTCCTACGGCGACTTCTGCCCGCGGGTGTTCGAGGCGCTCGGCGGCAGGCTGCGCGCGGTGAGCCGCACCGGCATCGGCTATGACAACGTGGACGTCGCGAGCGCCACCGCGCACGGCGTGGGCGTCTGCGTGGTGCCCGGCTACGGGACCGAGGTCGTCTCCGACCACGCGATCGCGCTGGCGCTCGCGGTGCTGCGCCGCGTCAACGAGCTGGACGCGGACATGCGCGCCGGTCGCTGGGGCCACGAGCCGCGCCGCCCGCTCGGGCAGGCATGGGGCCGCACGTTCGGCGTCGTCGGCATGGGCGAGATCGGCCGCGCGACGGCGCGCAAGGCTGCCGGCCTCGGGTTTCACGTCGTCTGCGCCTCGCGGTCGCTCACACCGGGCCGTCGCACGCCCGAGGGGTACGAGGCCCTCGCGCTGGACGACCTGCTCGCCGTGAGCGACGTCGTGAGCCTGCACACCGCCCTCGTGCCGCAGACGCGCCACCTGCTGGGCGAGGCGCGGCTCGCGCTCATGAAGCCGGGAGCGATCGTCGTGAACACGTCGCGCGGCGCCGTCGTGGACACCGTCGCGCTCGCACGGGCGCTTCAGGAAGGGCGCCTGTGGGGCGCGGGCATCGACGTGTTTGAGCAGGAGCCGCTGCCCGCCGACCACCCGCTGCTGCGCGCGCCGCACACCGTGCTCACACCCCATGCCGCCTACTGGTCGGAGGAGTCCGGTCGCGAGCTGCGGACGCGCGCCACGCAGGCGGCCATCCACGCGGCGCTCGGCAGGATCCCCGCGGACTGCCTGAACCCCGAGGCGATGCGCGCGCTCTGACGCCTGCCGCGTCATCACGCCGGACCGCGGCGCGCGACGCCCGGCTTCAAGACGACGGGCCCCGCCTGCGCACAGCAGTACGCGCGGCGGGGCCCGTCACCCATGCTCTCGTCTCCTACGCGCGAGACGCGCCCTTCTCGCCCGGCTCCCAGCCGTCCAGGCCCGCGTCCCACGTCGGCGTCGTGACGCGCAGCTCGCAGTCGCATGCCCTCGCGATGGACGCGAACGTCTCGACCGAGGGAACGCTGCCGCTGCTGAGGAGCGACGAGACGTAGTTCGGGCCGCGCCCGATCTCACGCGAGATCGCGATCGCCGACTTTCCGCTCTCACGAACCATCTTGCGCAGCGCTTCTGTCGCCTTCATATGCCACCCCCGCTGAGGCATGCATGGAAAAACCATACGTTAAGCATACTCGTATCGACCTGAGCTGTCCAATATGCCGCCGCCAAGACGGCCGCGCGGGCGTCATGCGCAGGTGACCGGCGGCCGCGCGGACGTCATGCGGAGGTGACCGGCGGTCGCAGCGCGTCCGCGCCCACCGACGCGGGAATGATGCAGTCGTAGCGCACCGCCTTGCCCGCCAGCGTGTAGGCGGGCTTCACGCCGGCGAGCACCGGGCCCTTGACCGGGCGCTTCACGACGACCTTGCGCGGCCGGGCGCCGATGGCCGCGCGCATGAGGGCCTCCTCGTCGTCGCAGGGCCGCTCGAGCAGCTGGAGCATCCGGAGCTTCTTCTTGACCGAGGCGCTCTTCTGCCGTGCCGGGAACATGGGGTCCAGCAGCACGACGTCGGGCGCCTCCCCGGCGTCTGCCCGACGCCGCAGCTCGACGACGCTGTCCCCGCACACGAGGCGCATGCGGTCGACGAGCGGCGCGAGCGCAGGATGCTCGTGCGCGCGGCGCAGCGCGTCGCGCAGCAGGGCGGCGATGACCGGATCGCGCTCGCACAGCGTGACGGAGAAGCCCGCCGCCGCGAGCAGCAGCGAGTCCTCCCCCAGGCCAGCCGTCGCGTCCAGCGCGGTCGGCGTCGC
>CACZRK010000096.1 GCA_902783515.1 uncultured Coriobacteriaceae bacterium
CTACGACCTGAAGACGAACTCGGTGCAGCCCTTCGAGTACAGCCTGCCCGAGGACTCCAAGGTCGACCCGGAGATCTTCTGGGAGGGCGACTACGAGGGCAAGACTTACAAGACCGCCGGCCAGATCTACAAGGACCAGGCCGAGCCGTGGACCCTCGAGCACACCGAGGAGGTCACGTGGGTTCCCGCGAACACCATCAAGGCGGGCGTTGACCTCTATACGAGCACGGAATACGCGGGCATCTGCAACGGCGTCGCCTCCGACATGACGGAGTCTTCGAGCCAGGTCCCGCTTGGCTGTCTCGGGCTTGACATGATCATGGGTCACGTCGACCACCCTGGCTGCACGCTTACGCAGCAGAAGGGTGGCGGCGGTCCCATGGGCGCTGTGACCAGCGGCGTTCGTCCGACGCGTCAGTACAGCCCCATGGTCGTCGGCGACACACCGGTGCAGCTCGGCTACACGGTAGGCGCCTCGGAGGCGGACAACGAGGCGAAGTTCGCCGACTTCACGCAGGACCAGCTGGAAGAGGCGTTCCAGCCGTATCTCGACAGACTCGGCATGGTCGAGCACAAGGGACTTTTCTTCTGGAACCACTCTCACATCCCGACGGTGCGTGACGCGATCGAGACGGGCGAGCCCTTCAAGCCGCGCTGCTGGTATGACTTCTCTGGCAACAAGCTGGCGATGCTTGGCAACGCCACGTCGTGGTACAACGTGTTCCCCGAGATCGACTTCATCATGGGGCAGTACCCGATGCTCACGTCGTTTCACATCGAGGCCGCCGATCTCGTGTTCCCGGTTGCCGAGTGGCTGGAGATCGTCGGACAGACGCGCCAGATGAACTACACGTTCATGCGCACGGACGTGACGCATCTGGGAGAGACGGTGGACAACACCTTCCCGTATCTCTCGATCTTCAAGCGTCTGAGGGAGATCACGGGCAAGGAGTATGCGAGCGTCGCTGAACCCACGACGATGGCGGACCAGCGCGCTCGGGTCGCGCAGCAGTTCGGCGCCGCTGATTGGGATGACCTCATCCAGCACCAGGACACGTACGTCCCGCTCGTAATGGATCCGTCCGAGTACTGGCAGTATGACCAGTACCTTGAGATCGTTGACGACGGGCTGCCCGCTGGGTTCGCGACCGAATCGCGTAAATGCGAGGTGTACTGCACACTGCTGCTCAAGCTAGGCCGCACGGGCTGGCCGTTCACCTATCCCATGGAGATGCCCTCGGCGAGCCACGACTACTCGCCGATATGCGAGTTCATCGAGCCGTGCGAGAGCCCCTATAGCGAGAGCGAGCAGCAGCTCGATGACCGCGACGAGTATCCGCTCATCATCACGAGCGGCCGCGTCCCGTACTTCCATCACGGCACCATGCGCCACGCCGCGTTTGCCCGCGAGCTGTATCCGGAGCCCTACGTGCGCATGAACCCTGCCACTGCCGCCGAATACGGCATCGCGCAGGATGACTGGATCAAGATCACGAGTCGCCGCGGGTCCATCCATGGCCGCGCATATCTGACGGAGGGCATCCATCCTGGCGTGCTCTGGATGGAGCGGTTCTGGAACCCGGAGTGTTTCGACGCGTCCCAGAAGACCATCGACGGCGGCTGGACCGAGTGCAACATCAACGTTCTCACGAAGAACTCCTCACCCTTCAACGAGGTCTTTGGCTCCTATACGAACCGAGGCTTCACGGTGAGGATTGAGAAGTCCGAGAAACCTGAGAACGTGTGGGTCGAGCCTGAGGAGTTCAGGCCGTTCATGCCCACCCTTCAGAGCGAGCCGAGGACGGAGGATGTGTACTAATGAGAAACTGCCTGGTTATCGACCTCGACCGTTGCTCCGGATGTGACAGCTGCGTCGTGGCGTGCAAGTACGCGCACGGTCTTGACCTGGGAGTCTGTTGGAATCGCGTGCAGCAGATGGAGAGCGGCACGTTTCCCGACGTGGAGCAGTACTGGCTTCCACGACAGTGCCAGCAGTGCGAGGACGCGCCGTGCCTGAACGTGTGCCCGACAGGCGCCACGTATCGAGAGGACACGTACGGCATCGTCATCGTTGACGAGGAGGCCTGCATCGGCTGTCAGCTCTGCATGACGGCATGCCCGTACGGCGCGCGTCGCTTTGACGAGGACAAAAACGTTGTTGAGAAGTGCGACTGCTGCATAGACCGCCTGAAGAAGGGGGAGCAGCCGGCGTGTGTGCACAACTGCTGCACCGGCGCGCGTTTCTTCGGTGACCTTGACGATCCGGACAGCGATGTCGCAAAGGCCGTCGCCGCGGCAGGCGAGGAGAACTGCCACAGGCTCCCCGATAACGGCGGCGCGAACCCGCGTACCGTGTACATCCTGCACGCGAGCACGGCGGCATGGATTGACGCGCTGAAGGACTTCTCGCTTTAGCCGCGGTTCCTCGCGTCCTGGGTCCAACCACCGCGCCGGCTCGGCCCTGCGGGTCGGCGCGGTGGGACTCCGGTGCGCCAAAGGCGACAAGTAGACATCGTATGAGGCGCTGCCGGGGAGGGAACCCCCGAGATCCTTTGGAACCAATCGTCTTCGCTGATTTGTGACACGAGCCGACGAGGGCGTGCGGGTGTAAGGCGACGATGACGACGGCGCTGCACGATGACGGGCGCACGAAGGGGAGTTGACCAAGGTGCAGCAGGAGATCGAGACGACTTGCCTGGCGGAGGGTGCCAGCGCTGTCAAATCTGATATGAAGGACACGCTTGCTTGCAAGACGAAGGAAGCGCTTGACTCATGTGCGTCGTTCGCCGAGACCCTCGCGGCGTTCTACTTCGAGCCGCTTCGCCAAGATCAGATCGATGCACTCGCCGAACGCGGCCTTGAGGCCTTCAGGGGGCTTAACGAAGATTTTGATCGCGGCATCAACGATATCACGCGCTGTCTGAGACGTCGAAACACGGGAACGCGACAGCAGCTCGCATGTGATTTCACCAGTGCCTTCGTGGGGACCAAGACGTGGGAGGGCAAAAGCGCCGTCCCGTACGAATCAGTATTTACGAGTGAGGACGGGCTCCTATGCCAGGGCTCATATCATGACGTGGTGCGCGCCTTTCGCAATGAGGGACTGCGCAAGGATGATGGTCTGAACATTCCCGACGACCACATCTCCTACCTCCTCCAGTTCGTGGCGGTCCTTACGCGCCGCGCCGGCGAGGCGGTTGCGACAGGCGACTCCGCGAATGCCCGCCATGATCTTGACACAGCGCGCACCTTCATGAGCGAGCACATCCTCTCGTGGTTTGACGAGTTCAACGCGCGGGCGTGCCTGCTCATCGAGACGCGCTTCTATCGCGGCGTGCTTTCTATGACAAAGGGCTTTCTGACCTTCTTGTATGACTTTGAGAGCCGCATCGCCCAGACATGTTGCTCTCAAGATGCCGATCAGGCTCGCACCAGTGGAGGAGACACATGCCTAGTCGAGACAATGGCACCAGTCGCGAATGTGACTGAGGGCGACGGCGTCATACCCGATGTCGTCGCGGCGGACATCGATACGTGCGCGTCAAGGGCGAGGGCGTGAGGCGCTATGATCGATGACGTCGTAAGTGCGGCCCTTAGTGTGGTCATAGCGCTTGTAGTCGCATTTCCGCTGGCAAAGCCATTCAAACGTCATCCATGGGTGTTCTATGGGGTAGCGATCGCCGTCGTGTTCATTCATCTCTGGTATCGCTTTACGGGCGTGTATGTGGCGTCGTTGCAGCGTTTCGTTGACATCCTCACGAAAGGCTATCTTGCGGCAGCTCTGTTTGCCGTCGTCATGTTCACCGGGACGATGGACGAGCGAAGTCGTCTGCGCCGTCAGCTTCAGCCGATCCGTGCAGAGCTGTCGATACTCTCGTTCGTGCTCGCCCTTGACCACGTGATCGTGTTCTTGCCAACGTATCTGCCCAGGCTTGGGTCTATCTTTGCGCACAGTCCTGTCATCGCGATGTCGTTGACGGTCGCGCTGCTGCTCACAGTTCTCTATGCGGTACTGTCTGTGACCTCGGTGCGCGTGCTTCGCGTCAGGATTCCCTACCGGACGTGGAAAGCCCTACAGCGCTCCTCGTATCTGATGGTCGGGCTGCTCTGGCTGCATATCGTGCTTGCTCTCGGTCGTTCGGCATTCGGCGGGCACGGGTCGCTTGCGGCGCAGGTTGCGTTCGGGTCTTACACGGTGGTTACCGTCGTTTACGTCATGCTTCGCGTGCGCAAGGCAGTGTATGACCGACGGGCGCACGACGAGGTGCGAAGCGAGGCGGCGGCATACGTGCGGGCAAACGTAACCGAGACGCCCATACCTTCCGTCGAGTCGCAAGATCGTCAAGCCTGAGGGCGGCTTGCGACGTGTTGATCCCTGACGCTGACGGACGCCGCAGACTCGTGAGCGAGTGCGTTGCCCTTCGCGTTCAGCGGTCGACGCCTGTCTGGTACAAACCCGGCGCGCCGTCCATCCGGTCTGATCGTGCATATCGCTCCCCGCGGGTCGGGACGCAACAGACGCTCCGCGGTAAGCTGCGTGTCTTGACCTTCGCGCAGAGCGGCGCCAGAACGCTCCGCATGAGCTGACCGCATGCGTCCAACTCCCGATGCCCTGCGGGTGGACGCCGATAAACGCTAGCAATCCGCCTGGTCGCGCACGGCTCTTCCCGCGTTCTCGCCTCTTGCCTCGCGTCAACGCCCGTTTCCGCCCGCGCACCAAAGAGGCCCGGCAGCCTCGCGTCCCTGGGGGACGAGGCTGCCGGGCCCGTGCGTGCGGTCTGGCGGAGGGAGGGGGATTCGAACCCCCGGAACGGGATCACCGCTCAACAGTTTTCAAGACTGCCGGAATAAACCACTCTCCCATCCCTCCGCGGGTAGGGGACATGATAGCGCAAGAGCCGCGCGCGTGTCACGGCGGGCGGCTACATGTCGATGGAAACGCCGCAGGGCCCGATGACCTCCTCGGTCACGTCGCGCGCGTAGGTCGTCGGGCTGTCCGTGAGGCCGATGGAGTCGTGGGCGTACGCGAGCTCGTCGGGGTAGTCGCGCAGCCTGAAGACCGCGTGGTAGTCGCCGTCGATGTGGTTGACGAGCGGCGTCCACGTCACGCCCTCGATGCGCACGCGGCCGGGCGTCACGACGAACGTGCAGGTGAGACACCCCTCGACGTTCTCGATCGCCTCGGGCTGGTTGGAGAGGAAGTTGCCGAGCGAGTAGGCGACCAGCGTGCGGTGCCCGGTCGGCGACCCGGACTCGTCGCGGGCGTCCAGCGTCTCGACCGGCTGGATCACGTGCGGCCCGAAGCCCAGGACGAGGTCGGCGTCCTGGTCGGCGAGGTACTGGGCGAACGCGCGCTGGAAGTCGTTCGGCGTCGTCGAGTTCTCGTCGCCCCAGCTCATCGCCACGATCACGACGTCCGCCTGCGCCCGCGCCCGCGCGACGTCGTCGGCCACGACCTGCCAGTCGTCGGTCGTGGCGATCGCGTACCCGTACTCGTCGGGCAGCTCGTAGCCGTTCAGGTAGTCGGTGTAGGCGAGGAACGCGACGCGCACGCCGCCGACCTCGCGCACGCGGACGCGCGCCCGGTCCTCGGGGCTCGTGAAGGTGCCGGTCACGGTCACGTCCGGGTAGGCCGCCCACGTGGCCGACGAGTTGGCGATGCCCTCCATGCCCTGGTCCCACGCGTGGTTGGTCGCGGTCGTCGCGAGGTTCCAGCCGGCGGCGCTGACCTGCCCCGCGATCGCGGCGGGGGAGTTGAAGACCGGGTAGCCGGACAGGCCCAGAGAGTCGCCGCCGAGGATCGTCTCGATGTCGATGAAGTTCAGGTCGTGCGTCGCGAGCACGTCGGCCACGCCCGCGTACATCGGCATGAAGTCGTACAGGCCGTCGCCCATCTCGCCGGCGTTGGCGTCGGCGGCGTACACGACCGGCATGTTCATGAGGTGGTCGCCGACGGCGGAGAGCGTGACGCGCGTGGCGGTCGGCTCCGCGAGGCGCGCGCCCTGCGCGAGGGGCGCGCGCGACGCCACGAGCGCCTCCGTCGCCCCCGTCCGCTCGCCGCCGTTCGTCACGGCGCGCACCAGGCAGGCGCCCGCGATCGCGAGCGCGGCGGCGACCAGCGCGAGCGCGACGAGCGCCACCGCCTGGCGGCGCAGGGCGCGATCGGCCGACCCCTCGTGCGCACCCGTCTGACGTCCCATGTGCCCGCCCCCTTCGCGACATGCCGCGCACACTCATCGGTTATATATCATATGCCGAGGTCGCCCACGCCATCCCCCGGTGTCGGACGGCCGTCCCGCGGCGCCGCGCGGCGTGACGCGGGCGAACGGGCGTCTGACGAAAGGGGTGGGATCGCGTGACAACGGACGACGAGCGGTTCATGCGCATAGCGCTCGAGCAGGCGCGGCTCGCGGCCACGCGGGGCGAGGTGCCCATCGGCGCGGTCGTGGTCTGCGACGGCGCGGTGGTCGCACGCGCCCACAACCGCCGCGAGCTGGACAACGACCCCTCGGCGCACGCGGAGTTCGCCGCGATGGTGCAGGCCGCCCGCGCCCTCGGCCGCTGGCGCCTCTCGGGCTGCACGGTGTACGTGACGCTGGAGCCGTGCCTCATGTGCGCCGGGCGCATGGTGAACGCGCGCGTGGA
>CACZRK010000097.1 GCA_902783515.1 uncultured Coriobacteriaceae bacterium
CTGGCCCGGTTCGAGAAGGCCGGCCATCTCATCAACCGCAGCTTCCGCAAGAACGGCCCCAAGAGCTTCAAGCGCGGTCAGGGTCGCCTGCTCAACGCGCTGTTCGCTGACGGCGGCACGCTCAACCGCGACGACCTCATCTGGATCATGGGCTGCGACCGCAGCGAGCTGAAGGGCGTCGTCAAGAAGGCCGTGCGCAACGGCTACGTCAGGATGGACAATGACGCCGCGTACGCCTACACGGTCACGCTGACCGACGAGGGCAGGACGCTCGCCGCCAAGCGCGCCGCCGCCAACGATCGCGCCGCGACCGAGATCGCTTCCTGCCTGAGCGAGGAGGAGGTCGCCCAGCTGAACGCCATCACGGAGAAGATCATCCTCTCCTGCAAGGCCAAGGGCATCAGCGGCAAGAAGCGCGGTCGCAAGCCCCACGGCGGCGTGGACCGTCGCCTCGCCTAGGAGACGGCGACTCTGCGTGGCGGCGGGGCAGGCGAGGCCCGCGGACGCGGACGCCTCGCCCGCGGCGCGGTGGCGCGGCGGCGGGGATTCGTGCGAGACGGTCGGGATAAGGAGGGCGTGCGGTGCGCGTCGCGGTGATCTGCGTGGGGAACGAGCTGCTGCTTGACGAGGGTGCGGGCCCGGCGACGGGACGCTACCTGGCGAGCCGCTGGGCGCTGCCGTCGGAGGTGGACGTGATCGACTGCGCGACGATGGGCATGGCGATCCTGGCCGACCTGCGCGCGCACGACCGCGCCCTCGTGCTGGACGCCGTCGACGTCCCCGGCGCCGCGCCGGGCACGCTCTTCTCCTTTGAGCCCGACGACGTCGCGACCTCGGGGCAGATGGCATCGCTGCACGAGATGCGGTTCGGTGACGTGCTGCAGGCGGCCGAGCTCATCGGCGTCTCCTGCGCGGGCCACTGCCTGGGCGTGCAGGCGGAGAACATCTCGCCCGACCGCTACGTGCGCGGCCTCACGCCGCGGGTGGCCGCCGCCGTCCCGCTGCTCGCCGCCACGGCGGCGCGCTGGCTGCGCGACGAGCTCGGGCTTGACGTGGTCGACAGCGTCGCCGGGACGGACCCCGCGCGCGCCGGCCAGCTTCCCGCGCCCGAGGGCGCCCGCGACTTCTCCGGCACCCGCCGGGCGCCCGCGCCCGCCAACGCCTGGGCGCCCGCGCTCGAGACACAGGGTGGCGTGCGCGACCCCGTCACCGGCGTCATGCTGCCGCTCGTCTTCGGGGACGCGGACGCCTCCGTCATGGCCGGCTACCTCGCGAGCGGCCTGCGCGCGGTCGGGGCAGGGGACGTCAGGAAGGAGCCGGCGGACTCCGCGGCGACGGACTCCGCGGCGACGCGTGCCGCGACCAAGGGCGTCTCGACGTCTTCGGCGCGCGTCACGTTCACGCTGCCCGCCATGGCGGCGCCCGCCGACGTCGATGCGCTGATTGCGCGTTTCGGGCTGCTGGACGGCGGCGCGGGCGCGGAGGGGTGGCGGCTGTCTGCTATCGTGGATGCCACCATCACCGACTATGACTGCGACGCGCTCATCGGCGCCTGCCAGCGCCTGACGGCCGGCCGCTAGGCCGCCGCGCGTTGCGCACGCCCGCCGGGGCGCAGACCGGAAGGAGCCTCCCATGCCCACGCACGAGCTGCGCAGGAACAGGCGCGAGCGCGTCGACGGCGACGTCGTGCACAGCGGCGGGGAGGCCGCGCGCCGTCGCGGCGACGGGCTGACCGGCGGGACGCTGGAGCCCGGCCAGCTGCCGCCGACGCCGCCGGCCGGCATGCGCTACGTCGGCTTCTGCGGCGCGTGCCGCGACTTCGTGGAGCTGGACGCCGACTTTGCCTGCGAGCGTGCGGGTCACCCGCGCGAGAGCATCCGCGTCGCGCTGCTGGCGCGGGAGGACGAGCCGCTGCCGCACATGCCCGCGCTCAACCTGGGCGCGCTCTTCATGCCCGCGCTGTGGGGTCCGGTGCACGGCCAGTGGTACATGATCCTGTTCTACCCGCTGTGGCTCGTGCTGGACAACCTCATCTACGGCGCGGTCCACGGCAGCGGCATGGCGGTGCTCGCGGTCGTCGCGAGCCTCCTCACGGCGGCGTTCACGATCTACTACGCGCTGCACGCCAACAGCTGGGGCTACGTGCGCGCGGCCGCCGACAGGACGCCCGACGAGTACCTGCGCGTCGAGCGCCGCTGGTCCGTCGCGTTCGTGCTGATCGCGATCGCCTTCCTCGTGTTCGCCTCGTGGTACAACATCGCGGTGCGCCCCGGCCTGCCCGCGTGACGCCCGGTCGTGCGTGACGCCCACCGCCCGGCCTGCCCGCGCGTGACGCTCGCCGGCCTCCCGTCAAGGCGGGGGGCCGAGCGATCGCGTGGCTTTTTGCGCAGGGCGGCGTCTGTCGGGCGAACGACCGCCCTCCCCGCACGTACAATACGGACTGACTGTCCCGCCCGCGGCCGCGGCGCGGGCGTCTTCGTATGGTGACGTTCGATGCGAGGGAGCCGTGATGTCAGAATCGCCTGAGACCACTCCGCACCAGGCGCCGACGGCTGAGACCGAGCGGGCCGGGAAGGCCGGGGGGCACGGGAAGGCCGCGCAGGCCGAGACGCCGGGGCGGGACGCGCGCGACGCCGGGGCCGCGACGGCCGCGCAGACGGCAGGTGGCGTGCGCGGGTGGCTGGGACGCTGCCGCGACCGCAAGCTGGCGAGCCGGGTGCCGGTGTGGGCGTCGGTGCTGATCGTGCTCGCGGTCGCCGTCCTGATCGAGGTGTTCGTCTGCAACTTCCGCTACTGGCAGTCGCGCGACTACCAGGAGGTCGTGCTGCGCGACACGCCCATCACGATCCGGAAGGCGGACTACTCGCTGGGCTTCGGCAGCCTGAACGCGGACGTGAAGAACATCAAGGTGGTCACGAGCGGCCCGAAGGACAACTCCAGCATCTGGCTGAGCCTCTCGGTCGCCGACCAGGGCGACTCGACGCCGTACTACCTGCCGTTCATGCAGCTGCACTCCGACAACGAGCGCAGCGAGGTGCACACGGTGTTCACCTACGGCACCGTCTCCAGCATCCGCATCACGGTGCCGGGCGACGTGTGGGGCGGGCCCGACGGCGACACACTCGTCGCGAGCAACTCCTTCCCCATCACCATCGAGAGCATCTCGATCAACGCGCCCGTGCCGTTCTCGCTCAACCCGCTGCGCCTGCTCCTCCTCGTGGCCGCGTGCCTGTTCGTCTGGTTCCTGTGGCCGGGCCGCGCGCCCTTCCGCGTCCCGGCCCTCTCGCCGCGCCTCGGGCCGACGCTCGCGCGCGTGGGCACGCTCGTCGCGACGCTCGCGGTGCTCGCGATGTTCCTGTTCACCTTCCCCAAGTGGGTCGGCATCGCGACGGAGAGCTACAACACGACCGACTACGACGAGACCGACCCGGCCTCCATCCAGCTGACGGGGCAGCCCGACACGGCGACCAACGAATACGGCAAGCTTGCCCAGGCGTTCGCGAACGGCCAGCTCTACCTGCTGCAGACGCCGCCGCAGTGGCTCAAGAACATGGAGGACCCCTACCAGTACGGCGGGCGCGACGAGGCGAGCGTCGGCCAGACGCGCGGCTACCTGTGGGACACCGCCTACTACGACGGGCACTACTACGTCTACTTCGGCGTGCTGCCGTGCCTGGTGTTCTACCTGCCGTTCTACCTGCTGAGCGGGGCATACTTCCCCAACTCGCTCGCGGTCCTCGTCGCGACGCTGCTGTTCGTGGGCGGCTGGTACGCGCTGCTGAAGGCGATCATCCGCTATCGGTTCACCAAGGCGAGCCTCGGGACGTTCCTGCTGATATTCCTCGGGGTGACGTTCTGCTCGGGCGTGCTGATCGGCCTGGGGCGTCCGAGCCTGTACAACGTGCCGGTCACCTGCGCGCGCTGCCTGGCGGTGTGGGGCCTCTACCTGTGGTACATGGGCTGGCACAAGCAGAGCGCCGTGCGTCTGTGCGCCGGCTCGCTGCTGATGGCGCTCATCGCCGCGACGCGCCCGCAGCTGCTCATCCTCATCCCGCTGCTCGCCGTGCTGCTGTGGATGACGCTGCGCTCCAGGACCTTCACGCGGCGGCGCAAGGTGGGCTGGACGCTGTCCATGGTCGTGCCGGTGGCGCTCGTCGCGGCCGGCGTCATGTGGTACAACCAGGCGCGCTTCGGCTCGGTGCTGGACTTCGGGGCGAACTACAACCTGACGTACAACAACATGACGATGCGCGGGCACAGCCTGATGCGCGTGGCGGACGGCCTGTACTACTACCTGGTGAACCCGCCGGCGATCGTGAACACGTTCCCGTTCATCAGCCACTCCGGGATCTTCCCGGCGTTCGCGGGCAAGACGGTGTACGAGCCGCTCATGGGCGGCATCGTGTGGCTGAGCCCGATGCTGCTCGCGCTGCTCATGCTGCCGACGCTGCGCCGCGGCGGCGCGGACGGCAAGGGCGACCGCCCGCTGTTCTGGATGGTCGGCTACCTGCTGGTGGCGGGCCTCGTCCTGGTCGCCTTTGACACCGACGGCGCCGGCATCCTGCTGCGCTACTTCCAGGACTTCGGGTTCATCATGGGGCTCGGCGCCGCGCTGGTCTTCCTGCACCACCTGGGGGGCGTCGCGACCACGTGGATGCCCGCCGAGTACGTGCGGCTGGCGGAGGCGGTGAACCCGGTGGATCCCGCGGACGCCGACCGCGCGCGCAGGCGTGAGGCCGCCAAGGACGCGAAGGCCGCGGGCGACGCGAAGAAGCCGACGAGGCGCACCTCGGCGGACGAGGTCGTCGCCGACGCCGCGTCCGACGCCGTGGCCGGTACCGTCGCCAAGAAGGCCGTGGGCGCCGACGCTGTCGCCGTCGTCGAGAAGGACGCGCATGCCGACGGGACGAAGGGCAAGGGCGACGCCGTCGAGAAGGACGGGGGCACCGCCGGCAGGCTGCCGACGATGGCGCCGCGCACGCCGCTTGCGAGCGGCCGCGGGCACAACGCGTGGGCGCTCGCACTGTTCGTCTGCGTGCTGCTCGGGATGGTCATGGCGGTCCTGACGGCCCTGTTCATGTGGAACCCCATCGAGGGCTTCGTGTCCGGCGGTGGCTCGTACCCGGAGTTCTGGGAGCAGATCCGCCAGACCTTCTCCTGGTGGCTGTAGCCCGCCCGCTCGGCCACGGCGCCCCGCGCGCGGGCACCGTGCGCCGTGCACGCAGCAGCGCCAGGGTCAGCGCATAGGCACGACGAGGCCGGCCGTCCCCCTGTGATCAGGAGGGGCGGCCGGCCTCATTGTCTCACGGCTCTCTCGCGGGCCGTGCACGCCCGCCTCGCCGTGACATGCCACGTCACCCCGCGACATGCCATGTCACGGCATGCCAGGGGAACGCAGACGGGGGCCACCCACCACTCGTGGGCGGCCCCCGTCGTCATGACGCGGCAGAAGTTTTTTGGCGTGCGGCCGCGCGCGTGCGCTGCGCGGGACGGCCGCGGCGAACCCGGTGCTCGCCGAGGCCTGGCCCGGACCGCATCGACGGCCGCCCGACCCAAGCCCCGGCGCGCTCCCTCGCTAGGCGAAGAACAGCAGGGAGTCGATGATGAACACGGGCACGAGGATGGAGACCGACCAGCCCATGTAGCCGAAGAAGCTCGGCATCTTGACGCCCTTCATCTCGGCGAGGTTCTTCACCATGAAGTTCGGGGCGTTGCCGATGTAGGTGATCGCGCCCATGAACACGGCGCCCGCGGAGATGGCGAGCAGCTCGTGGATCGGGACCATGCCCACGGTCGTCGCCACGCCGGAGGTCGCGCCCAGCGCACCCGCGGTGGTGAGGAACACGACGTAGGTCGGCGAGTTGTCAAGGAAGGAGCTCAGCAGGCCGGTCGCCCAGAAGAACTTGAGCGGGGAGTCGATGCCGAGCGAGCCGCCGTTGGCGCGCAGGATCATGAGCGCGGGGATCATCGTGATGAAGATGCCGATGAACAGCTTGGCGACCTCGGCGATCGGGCCGTAGCCGAACTCGTTGTGCTCGCGGCAGTTGCGCGGCGTGGTCTTGAGCGACAGGAACGCCGCTCCCAGGATCAGCACGATCTCCACGAAGTAGTTCAGGCCAAGGTGGACGGGCTCCTCCGAGCCGGCGAACAGCGTGAAGCCGATGTGCTCGCTCATCGGGGCGAGCGTGCCGTTCAGGATGACGGCGAGGATGATGACGGCGATGTAGAAGAAGTTGTGCGCGCCCTCCAGGTGGAACTTCTCGTCAGGCACCCCGTCGGTCATGAGGTCGGCGGGCGAGCGGCCCTCCTCGGTCTCCTTCGCCATGTAGTGGCGGTCGATGAAGAAGAAGACGACCAGCAGCAGCACGGTGTTCAGCAGCAGGATCGGCCAGATGTGCTCGATCGTCCAGAAGAACGGGACGCCGCGCAGATAGCCCAGGAACAGGGGCGGGTCGCCGAGCGGCGTGAGGCAGCCGCCCATGTTGGCGACCAGGAAGATGAAGAACACGACGATGTGCGCCTTGTACTTGCGCCACTCGTTGGCGCGCAGCACGGGGCGGATGAGCAGCATGGCCGCGCCCGTCGTGCCGATCCAGCTGGCAAGCAGCGTGCCGATCAGCAGGAACACCATGTTGTTCTTGGTGGTGCCGGCGATCAGGCCCTTCACCGCGATGCCCCCGGTGACCACGAACAGGCCGAACAGCAGCACGATGAACGGCACGTAGTCGAGCAGCACCGACTCGGCGAGCTCAAAGGTCAGCGCGTGGAAGCCGTGGAAGATGGTGTAGGGCACCATGAACAGCAGCGCCCAGAAGAGCGCCACGATCAGCTGGTGCCGCTCATACCACTCGCTCACCTTCGGCACGAGCGGCATGATGGCGATCGAGAGCAGCATGCCCGCGAACGGGATGATGCTCCACATCGATGTTACGTCCATGTTGTCTCCTCCGTGGTCGCGCAGCCCGTGCGCGCCCCTCACCTGCGTGCTGACGTGCGCGCCTGACCCGCGAGGGTGATGCGCGCAGCCTGACCTTGTTGTATATCGTACCTGCGCGCAGATTCTGTTTAGGCTGTGTTTCGTCCGAGGGACGAATCGCGCGCGTCCGGCGGGCGCATGGTGCGCTCGGCGGATGCGTGGCGCGTGCGCGGTCGCGCGCGTGCGATGCTGGCAGGTTGAGAGGTTATCCGCCCGCGAGCGCCTCCCCGCGTCATTGGCGCGGCCTGGCGGGCGACGGATGACGACGACCCCGCGGCGCACCATGACGGCGCCCGGTCAGGGACGGAGGGCGCGATGGTCGAGACCTCGCGGGACCGCGCGGGCGAGGGCGCGCGCGTGCAGGATGAGGCCGTGACGCGCGGGGACGACGCTGCCCGGAGGCCCGCCCGCGCGTCGGGGAGCCCCGCCGCCTCGCAGGCGACGGGCATGGCGCTCGTGCGCGAGGAGCTCCGCGCGCTCGGCCTGCCGGCGACGGGCATCCTGTGCGGGCACGTCTGGATCTGGGAGGTCGCCCAGCGTGCCGGCGAGGCGCTGCCCGGCTTCGCGGCGAGCGTGCCGCTCTACCTCTCCCTCACGGCGTTCATGCTGCTCATGACCATCGTCACGGCGCTCGCAAGGCCGCGCCCGCGGCCGCTCGCCCTGCTGGACTGGCCGCTCGCCGCCGTGATGGCCGTGGGCACGGTGCTGCTCTGCCTGCCCGCGTCCCTGCCCCTGCCCGCGTCGCCGCGGGAGGTCGCGGTCGCGGGCGCCGTGCTCGGCGGCGTGGGGATCGGCTGGTCGTACCTGCAGTGGGGCTGCTACTACGCGAGCTTGGACGTGCGCGGGATCATCGCCGCCATCTTCGGGGCGATGGCGCTCGGCAGCGTGGTGAAGCTCCCGCTTGACGTTCTGCCGCCCGTCGCGTGCTGCGTCGCGTGCGTCGCGCTCTGCCTGCTCGGCCCTGCCCTCGTGCGCCTCGCGTGGCGCCGCCTCGCCGCGGGCGGGAGGGGCGTGCCGAAGCTCGGCTACGCGGACGCGCCGCGCCCGCGCCTGCGGGACGCCGTGGAGGGCATCCGCCCCTTCGCGAAGGTGTTCGTGGGCGTCATCGCCTACGGCCTGGTGATCGGCATCAGCCAGGGCATCGTCGTGCCGGCGGACCCCATGCCCAAGTGGGTGCTGTCCGGGGTGCACCATGCGCTGGAGGTCGTCGCAGCCCTCGCGATGCTCTGGTACGTGCTCGGCGGCAAGAGCCGCGGCCTGCGCTTCTCCTCGGTCTGGGTCGTCGTGCTCATCTCCACGGGCGCGGGCGTGATGCTGCTTCCCCTCGTCGGGCCGGCGTTCACGGGTTGGGCGCTCATCGCCGTCGCCGTCGCGCAGACGCTCGTCGTCATGCTGCTGTGGGCCATGCTCGCCGACGTCGCGCGGGCGCAGCGCGACCGCGTCTGCCCGGTGGCCGTCTTCGGCCTGGGGTGGACCGTCTACAGCCTGCCGTTCCCGATCGGGCACCAGATCGGCGCGACGCTGGGCGACACCGGCGCCGGCGCCGCGTGGATCGGCCTCATCATCTACGTCCTGGCGGTCGCGACGGCCCTGTTCCTCAACGACCGCGACTTCTCGCAGAACCGCATCTTCGCGGGGCTCGAGCCGCGTGCGCTGCCGGTCACTATGGGCGACGCGGTCGCGCGGGCGTGCCGCGCCATCGGCGCCGAGGCCGGGCTCACGGATCGCGAGACGGACGTCCTGCGCCTGCTCAGCCTCGGGCACAGCAAGGGCTACGTCGCCGAGAACCTCTGCATCTCCGAGAACACGGTCCGCAGCCACGCGCGCCACCTCTACGCGAAGCTCGGCGTGCACTCCAAGCAGGAGCTGCTTGACCTCGTGATGGCCGCCATGGACGCCGGCGGGGCGGGGGCGCGCCGCGATCGGTAGCGCGCTTCGGTAGCGCATGGTAGCCCACGGTAGCGTTCGGTAGCGTCTGCTGAGGCTCGGCGGCGACCGGGGTCAACCGACGGTCGGGCGGCGGGGTGCCGGCGGCGGGTCGTCGCGGCGGCGACACGGCGGGAACCGACGTGCCGGCGTCCTTCTCGACGGTCAATCGCACGAAGGGTGCGCTTCGGCCACCTGCGGCGTCGGCGGGAATCTCGCATCGTTCGTGCAGCAGACGACGCGCCGGGCGGCGGGCATAGTGGGGGGCGTCCAAGACGACGCGGGCAGCCGCGGCGCGCCTTCGCGCCGCGACGAGCGTCCATGGCACCGGCCATGACGGACAGCCGCCCACCGCGGGCGGCACGCCCGCGCCGTCCCGTCGAAGGGGGAACGAAATGCTCGACACCATTACCGCCAGCCGCCGCCAGTTCGTCACCGGCGCCGCCGTCCTCGGCGCGTCTGCCGCCCTCGGCACGAAGGTCGCCCGCGCCGCCGAGTCCGCCGCGGCCGACGCCACCGCGAGCGGCATCGCGGACGGCACGTACACCGCAAGCGCGAACGGGCGCAACGGCGAGGTGAAGGTCACCGCGACGTTCAAGGACGGCAAGCTCGCGAGCGTGTACGCGAACAGCGAGGAGTCCCGCAACATCGGCAACTCCGCCATCGAGATCCTCACAAGCCGCGCGCTCAGGTCCCAGAGCCTCAACCTGGACACGGTCACCGGCGCGACGCTGACCTCGTTCGCGTTCACCTCGGCGCTGGAGGACTGCTACGCGCAGGCCGGCGCCGACACGAAGGCGCTGGAGAAAGGCGAGCCCGGCCGCGAGGAGGCCCCGGCGATCGACGAGGACTGCGACGTCGTGGTCGTGGGCACGGGCGGCGCCGCGCTCGCCGCGGCGGTGACGGCCGCCGAGCAGGGCGCCAGCGTCGTCATGCTGGACAAGATGGACATCTACGGCGGCAACACGAACGCCGGCGAGGGCACGCTCAACGCCCCCGACCCCGCTCGTCAGGACCCGATGGGCATCGAGGACTCCCCCGACAAGTTCTACGAGGACACCTACGAGGGCGGCGACGAGAAGGCCGACCCCGAGCTCGTCCGCATTCTCGCCGACAACGCCACCGACGCCGTGTACTGGATGCAGGGCCACGGCCTGGTGTACAACGACGAGGTCTTCACGGCCATCGGCGGCAAGTGGCAGCGCGGCCACTCGGTGAAGGTCCAGCGCAACGGCGAGCAGGGCGGCTCGTACTACGTGAGCTGCCTCATGGACTGCGCGCGGCGCCTGGGCGTCAAGGTCTACACCGACGCCAAGGTGGAGGCGCTCTCGCAGGGCGCCGACGGCAAGGTCAGCGGCGTCACCGGCACCCGCCCGTCCTCCGGCGCAAGCGTGAAGGTCACCGCGCGCTCCGTCGTCATGGCCACCGGCGGCTACGCGCAGAACGCCCAGCTCGCCAAGCAGTATGACACCCGCGTGACGGACTCCATGCCTTCCAGCAACGTCTGCAGCTCCACCGGTGACGGCCTGCCCATCGTGGAGGCCGTGGGCGCGGGCCTCAAGAACATGGAGCTCGTCCAGATCCACCCGCTCGGCGACCCGCAGAACGGCGGCGTGGCGACGTTCGTCGGCAACTGGCTCGGCGTGGAGGACTACGTCTTCGTGAACGACGACGCGAAGCGCTTCACGGCCGAGGACGGCCGCCGCGACGAGATCGCCAACGCAATCCTGGAGCAGCCGAACGACGAGATGTGGCTGATCGTGGACTCCACCGACATCGACGCCGACCGCCAGAGCCAGATCGACGAGCTCGTCTCCACCGGCCACAGCTTCCGCGCCGACAGCGTGGAGGACCTGGGCGACCAGATCGGCGTGGACCCGGCGACGCTGGCCGACACGATCGACGAGTACAACGCCTGCATTGACGGCGGCAAGGACACCATGGTCGACCCCGGCAAGCAGCTGCTCGGCGACAAGGTCTCCGACGGCCCGTTCTTCGCGAGCAAGCGCATCCCGACCATCCACTACACGATGGGCGGCATGGCGATCAACGCCGACGCGCAGGTCACGACCGAGGACGGCCAGGCGATCGCCAACCTGTTCGGCTGCGGCGAGTGCACCGGCGGCATCCAGGGCGGCAACCGCCTGGGCGGCAACTCCTTCACCGACCTGATCGTCTTCGGGCGCATCGCCGGCGCCTCCGCTGCGGCGAACGCGCTGGCGTAAGGGCGCGGCGCAGGGCGCGCGGGGACGTGCGGCTGGCGACGGGAGGGCTCCCGCGCCGGTCGCCCTTTTGCTGATGCGATTACGGGGGCGTCGTAACGGGATGGTATGGTGCTTTTCGCCTTGATGTTATGGCCTGCGTGTCGGTCGTGCTCTGCCTGCTCGAACTCGCGGTGGTGCGTGTGGACGAGGACGAGGCATAGGCACGCCGGGTAGGGCGGGGCGAGGGGTGTGCGGGTCGCTCGCTACGCGCGCCGCGCCTTCCCGCGCGTCGCCTTCTTCGCGGTCGGGTTGCCCGCCTTGCCGGCGCTCGGGCAGATGTCGATGAGCGGGCAGGCCCCGCCGTTCGCGCCGCCCGCGACGCACGCGGGCCTGCGGGCGTCGCACACCTCGCGGCCGAACAGCACGAACTCGTGGTTCGCCGCCTTCCAGTGCTCGCGGGGGATGACCTTGAGGATGTCCTGCTCGGCCTCCAGCGGTGTGGCGGCCTTCGTGAGCCCGAGCCGCGTCATGATGCGGAAGACGTGCGTGTCCACCGCGATGCCCTCCACGATGCCGAACGCGTCGTTGAGCACGATGTTCGCGGTCTTGCGGCCGACGCCGGGCAGCTGCGTGAGCTCCTCCATCGTGTGCGGCACGACGCCGCCGAACTCGGCGGTGACCATCTGCGCGGCGTCTATCACGTGCCGGGCCTTGGAGCGGTAGAAGCCCAGGGGGTGCAGGACCTCCTCGACCTCCTCGACGGGGGCCTGCGCGAGGTCGGCCGGGGTGGGCCAGCGCCCGAAGAGGGTCGGCGTGACCTTGTTCACCGCGACGTCGGTGGTCTGCGCGGACAGCAGCACCGCCACGACGAGCGACCACGGGTCGCGAAACGTCAGCGCGCACTGCGCCTCCGGGTAGCGCTGCTCCATGCGACGGCACGCCTCAGCGGCGCGCTCGCGCTTGGCCTTCATCGATTCGCGTGGCATGGTACGTGACCTCCTGGGATGATGCGTCCGACGTCGAGACGCCCGTGGGACCGCCGACGGTGGCGACGTCCTCGCGCCCGTCGGGTGCGGTCGCCTCGAACAGGTCCATGAGCTCCTGTCGACTATGGACGCCCGTCTTGGCGTAGATGTGCAGCGCGTGCGTCTTCACGGTTCCGGTGGAGACGCAGAGGCGCTCGGCGATCGCGGCAAGGGCGCGCCCGCGCACGAGGTGGGCGAGCACGTCCGTCTCGCGCGCGGTCAGCCCGTGGAGCCGCGAGAACGCGGCGAGGCGCTCCGCGTGCGCCACTGCGCCCGCGTCCGTCTCGACGTCGCCTGCGTTGTTGGCGTCACGCGCGCCACTCGCGGCGTTGGCACGCGCATACGCGACCGTTCCCTCCACGAGGTCGCGCTCCAGGGCGGAAGCGGAGTCGGGGAGCGCGCCCGGCGCGACGCCGGCGCGCAGGAGTCGCCGCGTGAGGTCGTCGGCCATCATGAGCAACAGGCAGAAGAGCGCGAATACGCCGATCGCGCACGCGGCCGCGAGCCACGCGTCGCCCGCGAGGTGCTCGGCCGCGACCCTGCCGCCGACGTTCCCGACTGCCACGACCGCGCCGACGAGGCCCTGCCCGACCGAGAACGAGAGCAGCGGCGAGACGCCCGTCGCGCGCGTCGTCTCGCACACCTTCAGGATCACGAGCGCCTGCAGGAACATGCCGACGCCCGTCAGCACGGCGGTGCACGCGTCCGTCCAGCGGCCGGGTGCCGCGAGGATCAGGAGCATCGCGGCGGCGGCGAGCGGCAGCGCGTAGCGATAGACGCGCTCGATCGAGAGCGTCCGGGAGCCGTCGCCCACCAGGGGGAGCGTGGCGAGGGCGAGCGCGGCGCAGGTCAGGAAGGCGCCGACGAAGATCGTCCGCGCCGACCCGTACGACGCGCCCATGAGGTAGGACGCGACGAAGTTGCCGACCAGGCAGGCGACTGCGAGCAGTGAGAGCGTGCGCCACGGCAGGATGGCCGCGCTCGTGGAACCCGCCGTCACCTCGTCGCTCGTCGCCTCGCCCGGCCAAGCCCCGCTTGCCGCACGCTGTCTGCGGCGCTCGTCGGCGAGCCACAGCATGCCCGAGGCGAGCGGCAGTACGATAGCGACCACGCGGCCGCAGGGCAGCGGCAGCGTCAGGCAACCCAGGTAGATGCCGTAGGCGAGCAGAAACGAGCAGAGCACGAGCCGTTGCGTGGCGGCGGGGCCGACCGAGGCGCGGGCGCCCCAGGCGACCGTGAGCGCCAGGCCGCCGACCCCGTACGCGACGCCGCAGACTGCCAGCGCCCATGCGGGGCAGGCAGACAGACGAAGCAGCAGCGCGACAAGCGCCGTCGTCGCGGCGAGCAGGCAGGCGCCCGCGACGACGGCGCCCGATGAGACCCGCGGCAGCCGTCGCCGCGTGGCGAGCGTCACCGCGAGCGCGAGGGCGACAAGGGTGAGCTGCGACGCGTAGTAGGCGTACTCGACGCCGATGCTCGCGACGACGTGCGCGGAGGGGAAGAGGCTCTGGCTGAGCGTCGCGACGTAGCCCCACGCCCACAGGCATGCCATGCCGACGACGAGCCGGCCGTTCGACCCCCGCCCCCGCGCGGAGGTCGCGATCCCCACGCGTACCTCCGCGCGGCCCCCGTCAGCCCGCATGCGGCGCCCCGCCGTGAGAGACATGAATTTCGACCACCATGAGCTGCCCGTTCATTGATCTCTACCCCTGTGGTAGAAGCGTCCCCCGAGTTCTGCGCGCACCATTATAGGCGTCAGCGGCGCGACGGGCGAAGGGTCGTGCCGACAAGGGGCGCCACGCGGCGAACGACGCGCGGCGGCGGGCGGCGGACGGCGTCGCCCCCCGCGCCGACGGCAGCGCCGCGTGTCACAGCAACCAAGGGGGAACTCGCATGGACATGGCACATCCGCACCTCACCTCCGTCCCGCTCAGCCGTCGCGGCTTCGTGGCCGCCGCCGGGGCGGCCGTGGCCGTCGCCGGCGCCGCAGGCGTCGCGCACGCCGCCGAGTCGGCCGCCAAGGACGCAGGCGCCGCCTCGTCCGCCAAGGACGACGCGGCCGCCGGCGGGGAGGCGACCGACGACAGCAAGATGTACGGCGAGGGCGCCCACGTCATCAGCGGCTACGACAACCCGTTCCCGACCAACGACCCGCACATGTTCGCGCCGTGCGCGGCCGGCGAGGGCGACGTCGCCTTCGTCGCCGACCCGATCCCCGCGAGCGAGATCGTCGCGACGCACCAGGTGGACGTCGTCGTGTGCGGCCTCGGCCCGGCGGGCGACGCGGCGGCGCTGTCGTGCGCGGAGCACGGCCTGAAGACGGTCGCGGTCGAGAAGCGCGCCATCGCCAACTACTGCTCGGCGACGATCGGCGGCACGAACTCGATGATCCACAAGCACTGGGGTGTGACGTTTGACGAGCAGGCGTGGCTTGACGACGCGATGACGAACTGCGGCTACCGCGGCAACATGGACCTGTACAAGCGCTACCTGGAGACGAACGGCGAGGCCGTGGACTGGTACGTCCAGCACTTCATCGACCACGACGGCAAGACGCTCGACGACTTCCCGCTCACCTTCAACGCGAACGGCGACTTTGCCACCTTCCGCGACCAGTACGACGAGACGAGCCTGTCGCGCTCCTGGAACACGAGCATCAACCTGCCCTACACCCCCGCCGAGCTCGCCTCGCTGCTGCCCGAGCTCATCCAGGAGGCCGGCGGCGAGGTCCGCTACGAGTGCCCGGCGTGCCAGCTCGTGACCGACGAGGGCGGCGCCGTGACCGGCGTGATCGTGAAGAGCGCCGACGGCTACGAGCGCTACGACTGCGCGCGCGGCGTCGTGCTCGCGACCGGCGGCTACGGCTGCAACCCGAAGAAG
>CACZRK010000098.1 GCA_902783515.1 uncultured Coriobacteriaceae bacterium
CCCGGGCGTCGGCGCGTCGGCGCCAGCGCGGGCGGCCTTCGCGGCGGCGCCGACGGACGGGCGCCGACGGTGCGGGGAGCACGACCTCATCGACATCAGACAGAGCACGCAACGGAAAGGATCGATCGTCATGAAGAACATAGCCATCGTGTACTGGAGCGGCACCGGCAACACCGAGGCCATGGCGCAGACCGCGCGCGACGCCGTGGAGGCCGCGGGCGCCACGCCGACCGTCTTTGACGCCTCGTCGTTTGACGCGAGCAAGCTCGACTCGTTTGACGCCGTCATGTTCGGCTGCCCCGCCATGGGCGACGAGGAGCTGGAACCCGACGAGTTTGAGCCCATGTTCGCCGGCTGCGAGGGGTCGCTCGACGGGCGCACGGTCGCGCTCTTCGGCTCGTACGAGTGGAACGACGGCGCCTGGATGGACACCTGGCGCGAGCGGACGGCGCAGGACGGCGCCCGGATCATCGGCACGGTCGTCGCCTACGGCTACCCCGACGACGCCGCCAACGCCGAGCTGCGGGGCCTTGCGGCCGACGTCGTCGCCGCGACACAGGCCTAGCGCCCGCCCTCCCCGCCGTCGCCCCGGACGTCCTGCTCCGTCACGATGTCACTGCGTCGCTGGGCCGCCTCGCGGGCGTAGGCGTCCATGGTCTGCCGTATGGCCTGCGTCTCAACCACGGACGCGTCGCTGAGCCGCTCGAACGCCGCTGTGTCGCTCGGCGTGAAGTCACGGCGCACGTCATGCCGCTTGAGCAGCAGCCGGATCATGGATCGGCGCAGGAGCATCTCCCGCATGATCCCCGCGCGCTCGCGAACCCACGCGACGGCGAGCACGACGAGCAGGACGATGCCGAGGTAGCCCAGCACGGGGTACATGACGCCGACGAGGCTCTTGAAGCCGCCGAAGCTGCATGCAAAGCCAGCCGCGACCACGCCGGCCATGACGGCGCGCAGACGCCGGTCGCTGCCGCCCGCGAACCTGCGCGCCGTCGCGTAGAAGAGGCTGAACGCCGTGTTGAAGATGAGCGCCGAGATGACGACGGCGTAGACGACCGCCAGCACGGGGCTGATGCCAGCGACGATGCTGAGCATGGGGATGTCCGCGTCCTTGACGCTCGGGAGGTTCAGGTACAGCGCCACCGCGGCACAGGTCACGATGAGCCCGATCAGCACGCCGCCGATGGTGCCGCCGCGCTGCGCCACGCCGATCCGCACGATGGAGCCGCCGAGCACGAACGCCATGGACACGCCGGTGAGCGCGCACAGCGCGAAGTAGTTCAGCACGGAGAGCCACAGGCTCGGGATGGCCGGCTCGATCGTACGCGCGGCCGCCTCCAGCGCGTCCACGTCGTGCGGGCCGCTCGCCACCGCATAGGCGGTGATGAGCAGGATCATGACGATGATGACGGGGGTGAAGACGCCGAGGATCCGCGTGATGCGTCCGAAGTCAAGAAACGACACGGCCACGATCAGCAGCGCACATGCGAGCGCGCCCGCCCACGACGGGATGCCGAACTGCTGCTGGAGGTTCGCGCCGGCGCCCGCGATCATCACGAACCCCATCACGAAGCTCGCGACGACGAGGATGACGTCGATGACGCGCCCGATGACAGGCCGCGTGATCTCGGAGAACACCTGCTCGTGACTCTCCGCCTGGTAGTACGACCCGAGCGTGACCATGATCCTACCAAACACGACGTTTAGCGCACCCATGGCCACGACTCCGAGGATGCCCACCTTGCCGAAGCTGAGAAAGTACTGGAGGATGTCCTGCCCCGACGAGAGGCCTGCCCCCACGATCACGCCCACGTACGCGAGCGCGACCGAGATTGACTGTCGCCATAGGAGCAACGCGGCGTTCCCCGTGCCCGGCTTGAGTCCGAATCCCCTACCCATGAATCAACTCCCCTATCGTGCGACAAACGTATCGTGCGACAAACGGATCTCGATGCGGCCGCGCAGGCATCACGCGCGCCTGCGGTCGCGTCCGTGAGGACAAAGCCGCGAGTGGAGACGAGCCTACGCTCGTGCCCATGATGAGCGTCGCCGTCTTGGCCGAACGCACCGCAGAACGAAGTCCCCTGCCGCCGGCGTCGCATCCCGGAACGTCCTCTGGCGGTTCATGGGCATCGGTGCGGGCAGTGCAACCGCGCCGATGCCCATGGGCGCGTGCTCGCACATCTACCATTCCTGACGCGTTCATACGAAATGACAAAGCAATTCACAATGATTGGCGATTAGGGATGCTTGTAATAGTGTTTTGAGTGAATTGCTTATTCCATTCTACCACAGAGAATTAATTGGGTTGGCATATGTGAAGATACCGTGTGCTCACGTGCCCTGACCTCGCATTATTCCGCAAGCCGTGAAACAGCGAGACGGTCTTGACGCGGGCGTCCAAACGCGGGGATGCGACCCCGGTGGTACCCACGCAGGCTGTCAAGCGCGCGGTGTTTTCGCGCATGCGCGAGGCCTACGACGCACGGGCGGGCCGCTCGGCTACAATCTGCCGATGACGCAACCCCTCGGTCGAACGCGGAGGGCCATCCTGCCGCAGGCAAACGGCATGCGCTGCGTCTCGTGTCCTCTCGGAGGTCGATCGTGCGCTCCAAGTACTTCAACATCAACGAGCAGGGGCTCAGCGTCCGCTGCAAGCTCTACAGCCAGGACGGTGCGCGCACGTTCTCGCACGTCGCCATCGCCACGTACGGCTTCGGCGGCACCAAGGACAACCACCCGCTGGAGAAGTTCGCCGAGAAGCTGACCGCAAAGTACAAGGGATACGCAGTGCTCACCTTTGACTGGCCGGCGCACGGCAACGACGGCCGCAAGCGCATGAGCGCGCCGGAGAGCATGACGTACCTCTCGCTCGCGGTTGGCTACGCCCGCGCCGAGCTGGGCGCCGAGCACCTCTTTCACTACTCGACGAGCTACGGCGGCTATGTGGCGCTTCGCTACCTCATAGAGGTCGATGACCCCTTTGACGCGATCGCGCTGCGCTGCCCCGCCATAGACGCGTACGGCGTCATGCGCGCCACGTTCTCCCCCGTGGAGCTTGAGCAGATGGCGCGCGGCAAGAAGGTACTCGCCGGCTTTGAGCGGAAGTCGGAGTTTGACCAGGAGTTCTTTGACGACCTGCGCGATCATGACGTCCGCCGCTACGAGTACTTTGACCACGCCGACCGCATCCTGCTGGTCCACGGCACACGCGACGAGATGGTCCCCATCCAGGACTCGCGCGACTTCGCCGACGCCAACGTCATCGAGCTGCTTGAGGTCCCGGGTGCCGACCACCCCTTCACCGACCCCCAGAAGATGGACTTCGCCATCGGGGAGATCGTGAAGTTCTTCGCGCCGGGCGGCGACGCGCGGTAGAGGCGACGCTCGGTAGCGACGACGGGCTGAGGGCGCGCGGGCGGCAGGCGGCAGCGCGCGACGGACGCGAGGGTTCGGGAGGCGCGCGATGTTTCTGGCATACAGGGGGCTCGTCCCGCGGGTGGGGCGCGACGTGTACGTGGACCCCTCCGCGCGCGTAATCGGCGACGTCACGGTCGAGGACGGCGTCGTCGTGCTGCCGGGCACGGTCATCCGCGCCGACGTTGCGCCGATCCGCCTGCGCGAGGGCTGCGCGATCGAGGACTGCTGCGTCCTGCACGCCGACACCCAGGTCCCCTCGGACGTCGAGCCCGGGCTCACGGTCGGCGAGGGCGTCACGGTCGGACACGGCGCGATCGTGCACGGGGCCCTGGTCGGCGACGGCACGCTGATCGGCATGGGCGCCATCGTGCTCGCCGGGGCGGTCGTCGGGCGGGGCTGCCTCGTCGCGGCCGGCGCGCTCGTGACGGAGGGCGCGCGCGTCCCCGACGGCTCCCTGCTCGTGGGCGTGCCCGGCAGGGTCCTGCGCCCCGTGAGCGACGCGCAGCGCGCGTACCTGGCCCACGCGAACGAGCTCTACCGCGCGTGGGGCGCTGCCGCGCTCGCGGGGGAGCTGCGCGA
>CACZRK010000099.1 GCA_902783515.1 uncultured Coriobacteriaceae bacterium
TGTGTGAGTGAGCGCTCCCGCTCGTGGGCGCGCCAGAGTGTCTGCCGCCAGGCATCTGGCGGCAGCGGCGTCGTCGCGTACGGGGCGCGCGAGGGCACCACATGTGGGTGCGCGACGTCCGTATCATACGACACTTGGGGGATTTTGAGCGCATCTCCATACTGGATGTTGTGTGGGCAAAATCATGCGACCCCACATTTTGTTGACAGCGCAGGTAGTGGGGCCAACCATTCACGGAATCGGCCTCTGGCCTGCGGCTTCACACAACGGCAGCGAGCGGCCCCTCCGAGAGGGTGCGCGGCGGGCGGCACACGCGCCGCGACGGGCGGCTCGTCAGCCCATACGTCGGGCTATACTGCAGTGGCGCACCTCGGGACACGAGGGCACGTACGAAGCGCGCGGCACGGCGAGGCGCGCGGCACGCGATGTCGAGGAGAACGGACAGCGACACATGGCACAGGACACGGACGCGCGCGGCGCGGCATCATCGGCGGAGAAGCGGGCGGCGTGGGTCCAGGCGTGTCGTCTCAGGACGCTGCCGCTCGCGGCCGCGGGGTCGGTCGTCGCGGCGGCGCTCGCCGCGGACGCACACGCCTTCCGCTGGTCGGTGTTCGTCCTCATGTTCCTGACGAGCGTCGCGCTGCAGGTCATCGCCAACTTTGCCGACGACTACGGCGACCTCGCGTCCGGGCTTGACGACGACTCGCGCGTCGGGCCGCGTCGCGGCATGCAGCGCGGCATCATCAGCGTGCCCGAGATGCGCCGCGCCCTCGCCGGGCTCGTCGCCGCGACGCTCGCGCTCGGCGTGGCGCTCGTCATCGTGGCCTTTGCCAGCGGGCCGGCCTTGGGCGGCGGCACCGTCGTGGCGGCCGTCGTGTTCGTCGCGCTCGGCGTGGCGAGCATCGCCGCCGCGATGCTCTACACGATGGGTCGCCACCCGTATGGCTACGTGGGGCTCGGCGACCTCATGAGCTTTCTGTTCTTCGGCGTCGTCGCCGTCGTGGGCGGGACCTTCCTGTACACGCACGCGTTCAGCCTCGTGGCCGTCGTCGCGGCGGTCGCGCTCGGCCTGCCCGTCGCCGCCGTCATGAACGTGAACAACATGCGCGACGCCATCCGCGACCGCGCAAAGGGCAAGCGGACGGTCGCAAACGCGCTCGGCGACCCGGCCATGCGCGTCTACGAGACGGCGCTGGTGGTCGCGAGCGTGGCGCTGTTCCTTCTGAGCGCGGCGCTGTGCGGCGTGCGCAGCCCCCTCGCCTACCTCGTGATCCTCGTCGCCTGCGTCCCGTGGGCGCGCGCCCTCGTCTCGATGTGGCGCATCCCCGACCCGGAGCGCTTCGACCGCCTCATGGGGCCGATGAGCGGCGGCTCGGTGATCGTCGCCGCCGTCTTTGCGCTCGTCGTGGTCATCGCGGGATAGGGACGACTGACGCGCCCGCCGTCCGCGCTCCGCAGCGTCCCGTGCCACCATCCCCGGCGCAAAAAGGGGCCCCGACCACGCGCAGCCGCGTCATGGTCGGGGCCCCTTCATCGTCGGAGCCACTCCCCCCGATCCAACGGGATCGTCCACGGGATCCGGGGGCGTCGCTCCCTCTTATCGCCCGTCGCCGTCCGCGGGGGCGTCGCCGTCCTTGCCGTCGCCCGTGGGCGGCAGCGTCATGCTCGACCCGTCAGCGCGCGTGACCGTCGTCGTGCCGTCGGCGGAGGTGCGGACCTCGTCGCCGGTCGAGTCGACGCGGACGACCGCGTCGTCCGCATGGGCGGCATGCTCCTCGGCGGCCTTCGCCGCGTCGGCGGCCGCGTCCTTCTCGGCGACCTCGCGCTTGTACTCGTCCTCGTGGGCGAGGTAGTCGTCCCAGGTGTTCTCGAGGAGGGCCGTGCAGGCCTTGCCGCCCACAGTCTCACGCTCAAGAAGAACCTTAGCCATCAGGTGCATCTGGTCGCCGCGCTCCGACAGGATCTTGCGCGTGCGCTCGTGCGCCTCGGCGATGATGCGGGCGACCTCCTCGTCGATCGCGTTGGCCGTCTCGGGCGAGTAGTCGCTGTGCTCGCCGAGGTCGCGGCCGAGGGAGACCTCGTGGTTCGCCTCGCCGTACACCTGCGTGCCGAGACGCTCGCTCATGCCGTAGCGCGTGACCATCGCGCGGGCGAGCTTGGTCGCGCGCTCCAGGTCGTTGCTCGCGCCGCTCGTGATGTCGTCGCAGAACAGCTCCTCGGCGCAGCGGCCGCCGAGCAGCACCGAGATCTCCTCCAGCATGGCGCCGCGCGACTGCAGGAAGTGATCCTCGTCGGGCAGGGACAGCGTGTAGCCGAGCGCCTGGCCGCGCGGGATGATCGAGATCTTGTGCACGGGGTCGGCGTGGGGCAGCAGGTGCCCGACGAGGGCGTGGCCGCTCTCGTGGAAGGCGATCGTCGTGCGCTCCTCCAGCGTCATGACGCGGCTCTTGCGCTGCGGGCCCGCGACGACGCGCTCCATGGCCTCGTTGATCTCGTCCATCCCGATGTGCGCGAGCCCGCGGCGCGCGGTGAGCAACGCGGCCTCGTTCATGAGGTTGCCAAGCTCGGCGCCGGAGAACCCGGGCGTGAGCTTGGCGACCTTGTCCAGCTCCACGTCGCTGGAGAGCGGCTTGTTGCGGGCGTGGATCTTCAGGATCGCCTCGCGGCCGGCGACGTCGGGCCTGTCGACGGTGATCTGGCGGTCAAAGCGGCCCGGGCGCAGCAGGGCGGGGTCAAGGATGTCGGGGCGGTTCGTCGCCGCGATCATGATGACGCTCTGGTGCTCCTCGAAGCCGTCCATCTCAACGAGCAGCTGGTTGAGCGTCTGCTCGCGCTCGTCGTGGCCACCGCCCAGGCCTGCGCCCCTCTGGCGGCCCACGGCGTCGATCTCGTCGATGAAGATGATGCTGGGCGAGGCGTCCTTTGCCTGCTTGAAGAGGTCGCGAACGCGGCTCGCGCCGACGCCCACGAACATCTCGACGAAGTCGGAGCCACTGATCGAGAAGAACGGCACGCCGGCCTCGCCCGCCACGGCCTTGGCAA
>CACZRK010000100.1 GCA_902783515.1 uncultured Coriobacteriaceae bacterium
AGTTGCTCGGGTCGGCGTCGTACAGCACGTTGACCTCGCTGCCGCCGTCAAGGTGGTCATAGCCCGGCAGGCCGAGCTCCTGGCAGCTCTCCCACCAGCCGCGGCGGCTCATGAGCACGTCGGGCGCGATGGTCTCCAGGTAGCGGGCGACGAGCTTCACCCAGCCGTGCGGGCTCTCCACCTTCACCCAGTCGCCGTCCTCGATCCCGTACTTCTTGGCCGTCGCCGGGTTGATCTTCACCCACGGCTCGGGCTGGTGCTCGCGCAGGTAGGGGATGTTCACGTAGCAGCTGTGGTTGCACAGGCGGTAGGCGTGGACGTCGGAGAAGACGAGCGGGTACTTCTCGATAAGGTCGGGGTCGCTCGTCGTGAGGTTCTCGGGCGGGCCCACGTACACGGGCGTGGCGCTCAGCTCGCCGGCGTCCAGGTTGTCCGGCTTGCCGCCGATCCAGCTGTTCGCGCACTGGACCTTGCCGTCGGGCAGGTCGCCGAACGTCTTGGCGTAGTCGGCGTAGGTCGGCTCGGTCGGCGCGGCCTTCTCGTCGCGCGCCACGAAGATCGACCCGCGCTCGCGCAGCTCCTCCAGCGTGATGCCGCTGCCGTCCAGCTGCTCGCGCAGGCACTCGTCAAAGTCGCCGCCCCAGAAGTCGTCGCCGTAGCCCATCGCGACGGCCAGGTCGCAGTAGTACTGCCAGTCGGAGCGGCTCTCGCCCAGCGGCTCGGCGATCTTCTGGTTGATGCCGATCCACGTGCCCGCCGGCGAGTTCTTCGTGGCGAACTGCTGGTCGGTCTCGTAGTTAGTGCACGCCGGCAGCACGATGTCCGCGTAGGCGCAGGAGCTGTTCCACTCCGTGTCCATGACGACGTAGAAGTCCAGCTTCTTGAGCGCCTCGGCGACCTGCTTGGGCTGACGCGTCGCCGTCAGCGGGTTGCTCGACTGCCCGAAGACGAACCGCAGCGGGTAGGGCTCGCCGGTCAGCACGCTCATGAGGCCCTTGAAGTAGGCGCTGGTCGGGCCGCTCTCCTGGGTCTTCGCGGTCTGGAACCAGCGCGGCGTCTCCGGCGCCACGAGGTCGGCGACGCCAGCCATCCAGCCGTTCGCCACGTCCTCGTCGCTCGCGGGCAGGCGGTCGGCGAGGACGTCGATGCCCTTCGTCTTGATGAGGGGCTCGGGGGCGACCATGCCGGCGCCGGAGCCGCCCGCGACCTCCACGTTGCCGGTGATGGCCTCGATCAGGTCTACGCACGCGACCGTCCAGAAGCCGTCGCGCGCCTGGTCGCCGATGCCGTTGCCGACCATGATGGCCATGGGCTTGACGGTGCCCATGAGCTTGGCAGCCTTCTCGACCTGCGCCGCGTCCAGGCCGCAGACGTCGGCCGCCCAGTCAATGGTGCAGTCCGCCACGGACGCCGTGAGCTCGTCAAAGCCGGCGCACCACGTCTCCACGAACTCGTGGTCGTACAGGTCGTTCTCGATGAGGTAGTGCAGGATCGCCATCGCGAGCGCCGCGTCGGTGCCGGGGCGGACAGGCAGCCACATGCCGGAGTGCGTGCCGAGGCCCTCGCGCATCGGGCGGATGTCGATGACCTGCTGGCCGTGCTCGATGGCGTTGAGGCGCGCGTTGGGGTTGCCCTGGTTGATGGCGGAGTTCTCGGAGTTGAAGCCCCAGTTCACGAGCAGCTTGGTCTTGCCGAGCTGGCCGGGCATGGTCTTGTTGCACTTCGCGTGCGCCGGGCCGCCCAGCGTCACGAGGTTCGCGAACATGCGCTGCGAGTTGCAGATGCCCGAGTGCAGGTAGTTCGGGCTGCCGTGCACGTTCAGGAAGCGGCGGCCGAGCGTGCCGAGCACCGCATAGTACTGCGGCGACAGCACGCCATACGACTTCGCGCCGTACTGCTCCTTCTGCTCGCGCAGCTTGTCGGCGATCGTCTGGATGGCCTCGTCCCACGTGATGCGCTCGAACTTCCCCTCGCCCTTCTCGCCGACGCGCCGCATCGGGTAGGCGATGCGGGTCGGCGAGTACAGCACGCCCATGGCCGCGTTGCCCTTGCCGCACAGCGAGCGGCTGCCCCGGCCCCAGTTGTTGCCCGCGTCGGGGTTGCCCTCCACGTTGGTCCATCGGCCGTCACGCAGCGTGCACAGCGTGGAGCAGTGCGTGCGCGCCGGGCCGCACATCTGGCAGAACGCGTGACGGACGGTGACCTCGCTCCCGTCGGTGACCGGGCTCGCGTTCAGCCCGCCCGCGCCGCCCGCGGTGCCGTCCGCGCCGTCCGACGCCGCCGAGGCGCCGGCCTTCTCCTTGGCGTGCACGAGGCGCGTGCCGGTCATGCCGCCGGCCGCGGCCAGC
>CACZRK010000101.1 GCA_902783515.1 uncultured Coriobacteriaceae bacterium
GACGGCTCGCCGGACGGCTCGGGCGCCATCTGCGACCGGTACGCGAGCCAGGACCCGCGCATCCGGGTGTTCCATCGCGAGAACGCCGGCGCGCCCGCCGCGCGCAACTTCGCGATGGATCGTGCCCGCGGCACCTACCTGTGCTTCCTGGACAGTGACGACTGGGTGGAGCCGCGGATGCTCCAGGACATGTGCGCGCTCGCCGACGCGCACGACCTGCAGCTCGTGGTCGCCGCGTTCTACATCGACACGTACGGCAGCCAGGGCGAGCGGGACTGCCTGCGCGAGAAGCGGTCCGTGCCGAGCCGCGTCTTTGAGTCGCAGCGCGCGTTTCGCGAGGGGGCGTACGCGCTCTTTGACATGAACCTGCTGTACGTGCCGTGGAACAAGCTCTACCGGCGCTCCTACGTGGAGGCGCGCCGCCTGCGTTTCCCCCAGACGTTCTGGGACGACTTCCCGTTCGTCCTCTCGGTCATCCGCGACGTGGAGCGCGTCGCGGTGACGGACGCTGCCTACTACCACTTCATCCGCGCGCGGGGGGAGTCGGAGACGGCGCGCTACCGCCCCGGGATGTACGAGAAGCGCGAGGAGGAGCACGCGTGGATGCTCGACCTCTACGACCACTGGGACGTGCATGACGAGCGGAGCATGGAGGTCGTCTACCGCCGCTACGCCGAGCGCCTCGTGGGCTGCATCGAGAACGCGGTGACGCCGGAGTCCCACGCGACGCGCGCCGAGATGCGCCGTCGGGTGCGCGAGATGATCTCCACCCCGCAGGCGCGCCTCGCGGTGGAGCGGACGCGCCCGCACTCCGCGATGATGCGCGCGATGCTGTGGCCGATCCGCCGGCAGCACCCGTGGGTGGCGTATCGCGAGGGACGGCTCATCTCGTTCGTGAAGCGCCACTTCGGCATGCTCTTCGCCAAGCTCAAGGCGAGCCGCTGACGCGGGCGGCCGATCCGTCGCGCGTCGGGCGTCCGGCGCGCGGGCGGGCGACTTGTTCGCACTTTGTGAACGTGCGCGCCGCTCGCCCTGCGGCGACGGCGAATCGCGTCGCGACACAGACACGAAACGCGGCGCGGGTTATAACGATAGTCTTGACGCCCGCCGCCTCGGCGATGGCCGGGGCGCGTCAGGGCGTCGCCACCGGCGCGGGCACGTGCGCGCCGGGCGGAACGGGGGCGTCTCGCGCGCCCTCGCCACTGGATATCGACAGCCGGGAGGCGGTAATGAAGCCACTCCACATCATGGACACCACGATCCGCGATGGCCAGCAGTCCCTGTGGGCGACGCGCATGACCATCGGTGACATGCTCCCCATCCTGCCGAAGATGGACCAGGTCGGGTATTGGGCCATCGAGGCGTGGGGCGGCGCCACCTTTGACTCGTGCCTGCGCTTCCTGGACGAGAACCCCTGGGAGCGCCTGCGCGCGATCAAGAAGCACTGCCCGCAGACGCCGCTGGCCATGCTCGTCCGCGGCCAGAACCTCGTGGGCTACCACCTGTACTCGACGGACATCGTCAACCACTTCATCGCGGCGGCGCACCGCAACGGCATCGACGTCTTCCGCGTCTTTGACGCGCTCAACGACATCCGCAACGTGGAGGACTGCGCGGCGGCCGTCAAGGCGTGCGGCGCCCACCTGGAGCCCGCGATCAGCTACACGGTGAGCCCCGTCCACACGATGGACGCCTACGTGGACTACGCGATCGCCCTCAAGAACCTCGGCGCCGACTCCATCTGCGTCAAGGACATGGCCGGCCTGCTCACGCCGTACCGCGCGGCGCGCCTGACCGAGGCGCTCAAGGACGCGACGGGCCTGCCCATCCACCTGCACTGCCACTACGTCGGCGGCATGGCGCCGGCGAACTACATCAAGGCGACCGAGGCCGGCGCCTCCATCGTGGACACGGCGAGCGCGCCGCTGGCGTTCGGCAACTCCCAGCCCGCCGTGGAGATGGTCGTCGCCGCCTTCAAGGAGTCCGGCTACGACACCGGCATCGACCTCGACCTGCTCTTTGAGATCGCGAACTACTGGGAGGAGGTCCGCAAGCGCGAGCACTACAAGCGCGGGATCTCCACCCTGATCCACATGCAGGTCTACAAGCACCAGATCCCCGGCGGCATGATGAGCAACCTCGTCTCCCAGCTGGAGACGCAGCACGCCAGCGACCGCCTGGAGGACGTGATCGCCGAGATCCCGCGTGTCCGCGCCGAGATCGGCTTCCCGCCCCTCGTCACGCCCATGAGCCAGATCTGCGGCACGCAGGCGGTCCTGAACGTGCTGACGGGCAAGCGCTGGAGCGTCGTCACCGCCGAGATGAAGAGCTACCTGAGCGGTCGCTACGGCAAGGCGCCGGGTCCGATCGACGAGGACGTGCTCGCGCGCGTGCTGACCGACGAGGACCAGGTCCTGCCCGCCAACGTCGCGCCCGGCTCGGTCGTCACCTACTCCTACGAGGACGCCAAGAAGGAGATCGGCCCGCTCGCCAAGAGCGAGGAGGACGTCCTCATGTACGCGCTGTTCCCCAACGAGGCGCGTGCGTACCTCACGAAGCACCGCACCACGGACAAGGTCGAGTTCCTGCTGGAGGGCGAGAGCTCGGCGACGAAAGAGGAGGACTACGTGGACATCAACCAGATTCGCGAGCTCATCCGCACGGTCGAGGAGTCCAACGTCGCGGAGGTCACCATCAAGGAGGCCGGCAGCGAGATCACGGTGC
>CACZRK010000102.1 GCA_902783515.1 uncultured Coriobacteriaceae bacterium
ATTCGTGAACATAACTATTTTGTTTCATAAGGAGGGGAAAATATGAAAAATATGAAACGATTCTATGCTCTTTTGAGCTTAATTTAATTTGCTTGACTTTTTGAGCAAGCATTTTATAGTTCGAGTGTGGCCCCGTTAGTCCCACCACCCGGACAGGAACGAGGCCACGCGGCGTCCGCGCCCGTGGCCTCTTTTGCTACGTGGCCCCACGCGGGTGCCCACGCCGAAGGGCCACGCCATGGAAGCAGCGCTCGTATCCCTCACCGTCATCATGCTCGTCGCGTTCCTCGCGCCGCTCCTCGCGAGCCTCGTGCCCGGTCGCACGATCCCCGAGGTCGTGTTCCTGGTCTTCGCCGGCGCGATCCTCGGGCCGCACCTGCTCGGCGTCATCCAGACCGGCAGCGACGCGATCAGCATCCTCTCCGAGCTCGGCCTGGGCTTTCTCTTCCTGCTCGCCGGCTACGAGATCAACCCGAGCGACCTGCGCGGCCCCATGGGCAGGCACGCGGCGCTCTCGTGGGTCGTGTCGTTTGCCCTTGCGCTCGGGGTCGTCTGGGTCATGCCCGGCGGCGAGGGCTTTGGCGGCATCGCGGGGCTGGCGTTCGCGATCGCGCTGACGACGACCGCCTACGGCACCCTCGCGCCCATCATGCGCGACCGATCCCTGGTCGGCACGCCCGTCGGGAACGTGATCACCGCGTATGGCGCGACGGGTGAGCTCCTGCCGGTGCTCGCGATGGCCTTCCTGCTCTCCGCGCGCTCGGCGGTCGCCACGGCCGTCATCCTCGCCGCCTTCATCGTTCTGTGCGTCGTGCTCGCCCTCATGCCGAAGATCGCCGCGCGCGCCGGCTCGCGCGCCCTGGAGTTCCTGCGCGCGAACGTGGGGGCGGGCTCGCACCCGGTCGTGCGCGCGACCGTGCTCGTGCTTGTGCTGCTCATCGCCGTCTCGGGGCTGTTCGGGCTGGACGTCGTGCTCGGCGCCTTCGCGGCCGGCTTCATCATGCGCTCGACGTTCCCGCAGGGCAACGAGGAGCTGGAGAAGCGCATCGAGGCGATGGGCTACGGGTTCTTCATCCCCGTGTTCTTCGTCGTGTCCGGCGCCGGCATCGACCTGCACGCCGCCGTGGCGAGCCCGCTTGTGCTCGTCGGCTTCATCGTCCTGATCGCCCTGGTCCGCGGCGTCATCGTCTACCTGTCGCTCAAGGTGAACCCGCTCACGCGCGCCATGACCTGGCGCGAGAAGTTCTCCTGCGCGACCTACTGCTCCATGGCGCTGCCGCTCATCGTCGCCGTGACCTCGGTCGCCGTGACGGCGGGCGCGATGTCCTCGGAGATGGCGTCGGTGCTGGTGACGGCGGGCGCGATCACGGTCATCCTCGTCCCGTTCATCACGGCGCTCGTCCGCACCGCCGGCGCGGCGCACCCGGTGGAGGCCGTCAGGGAGATCGCGCACCACGACGCGCCGCTGGGGGAGGTCATCCACAGTCACCAGGCGTCCTTCGAGGCGGCGCGCCGGCACTTCCACGACGCCGAGCGTGCGGTGCGCGCCAGCGGGCAGCAGCTCTCCAGCGTCGACTACCTCGCGGCGGTCGACACGCGCTCGGGCGCCTCGATGTCCATGCTGTACGGTCCGTTTGACACGCCCCGCCGTGCGCGCGGTGTCGGTGCCACGGGTGCCGCCAAGGACGCCGTCACGGGTACCGCCACGGGTGCCGCCACGGGCGCCTCCGACGGCTCCGCAGAGTCCGGGATGGACGCACCTGCCCCCGCGTCCGATGATGCGTCCGTCGAGAAGCCCGGCGCGCGCCCTGACGGCGAGGGGCGCGACGCGTGATGGGCGCGTCCCGGGGCGCGGAGCTGCGTGGCGGTGGCATGCGCGGCGACCGCGAGCGCGACGACCGCGAGCGCGATGACCGCCAGTGCGACGATCGCGCGGGGTTCTTCGACGCCGTGTACGACATGGTTGACCAGATCCCGCGAGGTCGCGTCGCCACGTACGGGCAGATCGCCCGGCTGGTTGGCTGGCCACGACGGGCACGCTTCGTGGGATACGCCCTGCACGGCAACCCGCGCCCCGGCGTCACGCCGTGCCATCGCGTGGTCTTCGCGGACGGCTCGCTCGCAAGGGGCTTCGCCTTTGGCGGCGAGGGTGCCCAACGCGCGCTGCTGGAGGCGGAGGGCATCACCTTCTTGCCGGACGGGCGGGTTGACCTCGCCGCATGTCGCTGGGAGGCTGGTCTGCGGCCGGGCGAAGTCGGAGCACGCCGTGGGGATGCCGATGCCGATGGGCGCGCGTCGCTCTGACCGCACGGGGGACGCTTAAAAAGGGCGCGCGTGCGGTCGCCCCGCAAGGAAAGCCGACCCGTGCGGTCACGCGCGCCCTATTTCCGTGCGGCGACCTCACGGGTCGGTTTTTTGTACATCCCGGGCGCCCCGGCGCCCCGCCCTCGCGCGCAGTCGCCCTAGCCGCGCGCTGCTCGCGCCTTGCCGTACGCCGCGCGGATCGTCGCGGCGACCGTCTCGACCTCATCGGCGTCAAAGGCGTACGAGACGACCTGCGGCTCGTCGCTCCCTGCGCCCACGGGCTGCTCGACGCGGACGAATCGCAGGTCAATGCCGGCGTATCCCTGACGGAGCGCCGCATAGGCGTAGCAGTGAGCCTGCAGCAGGTGCTTCTCGTGCAGGGACTCGGGGGTGTCGCGCGACGTGCCTCCCGTCTTGTAGTCCACGATCAGCGCGCGCTGGCTCGCGGCGGGACGGCGCGCGTCGTGGCAGAACAGGTCGATCGAGCCGTTCAGGTGGAGCGGCTCGCCCTGGGGGCCGATCAGGGTCACGAAGAGCGCGGCCTCGGGCTCAACGGTCGGGTAGGAGAGCGCCTCGACGGCCGCGCTCGAGTCGTGCCAGCGCCGGAGTGCCGCGACGAGGCGGTCGCGCTGCCCCTCGTCGACCTCCCACGCGTGCATGAGCTGGGACAGGCGCGTCTTGTCGGGCATCGTGAAGCGGCGCAGGCGCTCCTGCCCCGCTTCACCCGGCGCGGCGACCGGGGCGAGGCGAGCGCGCTCGGCCATCCACTCGCAGGCGGAGTGGAACGCCGAGCCGAACGCCGTGCGCCGTCTCTGGGCGGCCCCCATCTCGCCGGGCAGGCCGGCGAGCGCCCGCGCCTCGCCCTTGCCGCCGCCCGTCTCCTCAAGCTCGGCCTCCTCGCGAGCCGCGTCGGCGAGCGGGGCGACCTCGTCGGGATCGGCCTCCTGCGCGTCAGCCCCGCCCCGCCCGATCATCTCGCCCGGCGTGACCACCGCGCCCGCATCGGCCGCCGTGCTCGACGAAGCGGTCGGCGTTCCTGTCTCGTTCCTCGGGCCGTCGCCGGCCTCGCCGTACTCCGCGTTGGACAGCGACGAGAAGGAGAACTCGCTCGCGTGCACCGACGCCGCCGGCATCGCCGTGGGCACGAGGCTTGCGACGCGCACGGGCTCGGGCACGGCCATCGTCTCCTCAACGTCGCCGGCCTCCACGTTGTCGGCCACCATGTCGGCGTCGTCCAGCGGCTCGGCGAGGTACTCGTCGATCGTGACGTCTCCGACCATCGTGACGCCGTCCTGACGGCGCAGGTCGATGCGGCGGCAGTCCGCGGGCGTGCGTCCGCCGAAGGGCGCGGGGCCCTGCTCGGGGAAGTCGCCGGTCTCGCCGACGAGGGCGCGCCGCAGGTCCTCGATCACCTCGTTGCCGTAGACGGCGCCGGTCTTGGCGGCCGTCTTGGTCCTCTCCAGGTCAAACGCCACGACGAGCAGCTCGCGCGGGCGGGTCGCCCCCACGTAGAACTTGCGCCGCGTCTCGGCGAGCTCGTCGGCCTGGCTGCGGGCGCGCACGGCGCGGGCGAACTCCTCCGCGCTCTCGGCCTGCGCGGGGTCGTCGCAGACAACGTCCGCGCCGACGAACTCGGCGGCCTTGGCGAGCTGGTCGCGCAGGTCGTTGGTCGCGAGGTCGCGCATCACGCCGAAGCCGCCGCGGTCGGCGCTCACGCTGCGGGCGGGGCGCAGCGTGAGGCGCACGACGTCGCCCGAGGTCTGCAGCTCAAGGTTGGTGGCAGGCGAGGCGGTGTCGTAGAAGTCGGCGAGCGCGACGACGGGGAACTCCAGGCCCTTGGACGCGTGGATGGTCATGACGCGCACCGCGTCGCTCGTCGTGCCGTTCAGGGCGCCCGGCGCCGTGCGCAGCGTCCCGTCGAACGCCGCGGTCAGCTCCGCGGAGACCGCCGCCATCGCGTGGGCGCCGTCGGAGCCGCGCTCCATCGACCGGGCGACGCGGATCGCCTTCAGCACGTTGGCGGCGACGGCCATGCCCTCCGGCCCGCCTGCCTGCAGGCGGTCGAGCCAGCCGGACGCGAGCACGGCGTCGCGCAGCACGTCGGAAGGGCGCGTTGAGCCGGCGTGTGCGACGGCGTCGAGCATGACCGCCGCCGCGAGCCGGACGCGCGGGGAGGGGTCGCCGTGCGCCACCACCCAGCGCAGGCCGTCCCAGAGCCGCTGGCGGTCGCACGAGCCGCCGGCGCCGTTGTCGCGCGTCGCCAGACGCAGCAGCTCGTCGGCGCCGAGCGCGAACATGCCGCTCGTCAGCACGTCGCGCAGGCTGGCGTCGTCCAGCGGGTTCGCGACGCACGCCGCCAGGTCGCGCACGGCCTGCGCCTCCGCCGCGCGCGTGAAGATGGAGCCGCCGGCGATGATGCAGGGCACGCCATGGGACCGCAGCGCGTCCGCGTAGACGGCGGCGTTCGCCATGCGGCCGAGCAGGATGACCATGTCGCCCCAGGCGACCCCGCGCGCGTGCAGCCCGCGGAACCGGCGGCAGATCTCGTGCGCCTCCACGGCGTGGCGCGCGTCGGTCGTGGCGCCGCCGTGCGCGCACGTCACGTCCACCACGCTGACGCGCGACAGGTCGGCCGGCAGGGGTGACTCGCGATCCTCGGGCACGCTGAGCGGGATGAACTCGCTGTCCGGCCCGCCGAAGACGCGCGGCTGGGAGAATACGCGGTTCACGAACGCGATCACGTCGCCGTCCGAGCGGAAGTTGCGCGTGAGCCGCTGGTCGAGCGCACCCGCCTCCTCGCGCATCCGGCGCTTGTGCGCGCGGTAGGTCGCGACGTCGGCGCCGCGGAAGCGATAGATGCTCTGCTGCGTGTCGCCGACGGTGCACAGCCGCTCGTGGTTGCGGCCGTCCAGCATGTCGATGATGGCGATCTGCAGCGCGCTCGTGTCCTGGAACTCGTCGACCATCACGAGGCGGAAGCGGTCGCGATACGCCTCGGCGAGCGCCTCGTTGCCCTCCAGCGCGCGCAGCGTGCGCGTGAGCAGGTCGTTCTGGTCCAGGACCCCGAGCTCGTTCTTGCGACGCTCGAAGATCGCCTGCGTGTCGCGCGCCAGCGACAGCAGCTGCGCGCGCAGGGGCGCCGCAAGGCCGAGCATGCACTCCAGGCACGCACGGTCGTACGCGACGCGGAAGGCGACGTTGGCCTCCTTGCAGCCGCCCGACGCCTGCCCGAACTTGGGGGAGAAGCCGTCGAGCGCCGCGGCGAGGTCGCGGTACGTGGTGTCGTCGCTGCTCGCGAGACGCTCGAACGTCGCGAGGCCGCCCTCGCCGCCCTCGCCGCCGCGCAGGGCGTCCAGCACGGTGGTGACGAAGGTGCCCTTCTGCGCGCCCTTCTTGTCGATCCCGGTCGTGACGACGGCGGCCTCGATGCCGTGCAGGGCGTCCAGCACGTCGGTGGCGATGGCGCGCGCCGGCGCCGGGTCGGGGCCGCATGCGATCGCGTCCAGCCCTCCGCGGACGTTGGCCGCCTCGTTGATGAGGCGCTCCACCATGTCGGCGACGACGCTCGGCCTGCCGGGCGTGTCGTACTCGGCGAACAGCGCGCCGTAGCGCCTGTCGTCGGGCGTGCCCTCCGCCCCGTCTGACGCGTCGCCTGACGCGCGCGCGTCGTCAGGCTCGCCGTCGCCCGACGCGTCGTCCGCCTCGCCGTCGCCCAGGTCGTCAGCGTCCTGCCCGGCGCCGTGACGCCGGCCGCCGCCGATGCCGAGCGCCTCCTCCACGGACGCGCGCAGCACGTCGCCGCGCAGCGCGTCGTCCATGATGCCGAACGAGGGGTCAAGGTTCAGCTCCAGCGCATGCTCCCGCAGGATGCGCGAGCACATCCCGTGGATCGTGGAGATCCAGCTCGCGTCCACCTTCAGCGCCTGGTCGGCCATGCCGGCCGCGCGCAGCGCGCTGCGGACGCGCGCCTTGATCTCGCTGGCGGCCAGCGTGGTGAACGTGATGGCGAGCACCTGGTCTATGTCGGTCACGCCGCTGCGCTCGGGGTGGCGCAGGGCGTAGGCGATGCGCCGCGTGAGCATGTAGGTCTTGCCCGACCCGGCGCCCGCCGAGACGACCAGGGCGCCGTCCACGCGCTCGACGCAGGGGC
>CACZRK010000103.1 GCA_902783515.1 uncultured Coriobacteriaceae bacterium
AGACGGTCGGCGCGCGCCGCGGGGCATGACGGATCCGCGTGCGGCGCCCCCGACGACCGGACGACGCCGCGCGTGGGTGCGAACGGGCTGTTCCGCGTCGGCGGGGCAGCCCGTTCGCATGTGGCGTGACCGGCGGAAACGCCGACGCGCGCGAACGCGTGCGCATGCGCGCGCCATTTAAACAGCGCATCCCGCATTTCCAAAGAACTAACCCGAAAAACACTTGAATTGTTCGCGAGAATGGTAAGGTAAACGCGCTATGGATGGGCGCCACGGAGAGGGGCGCATCCTAGGCGGGTTTCCACATTGGGGTGCAAGTTGAGGAAGAGAGGGAGGTGCTTGAATGGCAACAGAACAGGTCTCGACCGGCAGCAAGCTCGCGACGACCCTGGACGCGCACGGGATCTCCCGCCGCACGTTCCTGGAGTACTGCGCTGGCATCGCTGCCATGATTGGTCTGTCCGAGGCGGCTGCGCCTCAGGTTGCTCAAGCTCTCGATGACGTCATCGGCAAGACGGAGGGCAAGCTCAAGCCTGTCATCTGGATGGAGGGCGCCTCGTGCTCGGGCTGCTCCGAGTCGTTCGTCCAGACCGCCAACCCCGACGTCGCCACGTGCGTCCTCGAGCTGCTGTCGGTCAACTACAACGAGCTCATCAACGCCGCTGCCGGCCACTCGCTTGAGCAGTCGCGCAAGGACACCATTGCCGCCGGCGGCTACATCCTCGTCTACGAGGGCGCCGTCGTGAAGGGCTGGGAGGGCAACGCGCTGCGCGTCGGTGGCGAGAAGGGCGTGGACTCCCTGCTGGAGACCGCCTATGACGCCGACGCCGTCATCGCCCTGGGCTCCTGCGCGTGCGACGGCGGCTGGCAGGCCGCCCGCCCGAACCCGGCCAACGCCGAGGGCGTGCAGAAGTTCCTGAAGGACAACGGCGTCAGCACGCCGGTCATCAACATCCCGTGCTGCCCGGCGAACCCGCAGTGGTTCACCGCCGTCGTCGTGGAGTACCTGCTCATGGGCCGGCTGCCCAAGCTCAACTCCAAGAACGAGCCCGAGCTCATGTTCTCCGAGACGATCCACGACAACTGCCCGCGTCGCGGCCACTTTGAGAACGGCGAGTTCGTGTACACCTTCGGCTCCGAGGAGGAGAAGAAGGGCTACTGCCTGTACGCCCTTGGCTGCAAGGGACCGCAGACCTTCACGAACTGCCCGACCGTCAAGTGGAACCGCCGCGTCTCCTGGTGCATCGACTCCGGCGCGCCCTGCCAGGGCTGCGGCGTCATCGAGCCGATGAAGCCGACCCGCAACTGGGTTGACGAGAACACGCCGCTCATGGCGCGTCACCGCTACTTCCAGATCGGCGACTGGAAGACCTCGCCCGCCGGCTGGGCCGGCGTCATCACCGGCGTCGTGGTCGCCGCCCTCGTCGTGCACGCCTTCGGCATGAAGGTGACCAAGCGCACCGACGGCGGCGCCGACTTTGAGACCGTGCGCGTCTACGACGTCAAGAAGCACAACGCCAAGGCCGAGGAGTACGGCGCCGAGGCCGACAAGCTTCTTGACGAGCTGGATGCCGCCGGCCTCGAGGAGCGCAAGATCAAGGGCGACAAGAAATAGAGGGGAGGACGACTAGCTGATGGCAACTTCTACATCCACCATTGATCCCGTTTCCCGCATCGAGGGGCACCTCCGCGTGGAGATGGAGGTCGAGGACGGCGTCATCAAGAACGCCTGGACCTCCGCGGGCCTGTTCCGCGGCATGGAGCTGATCCTTGAGAACCGCACCCCGCATGACGCGGTGTCCATCGTGCAGCGCATCTGCGGCGTGTGCCCGGTCTCGCACTCCAACGTGTCCGCGATCGCGGCCGAGAAGGCGTTCGGCATCAAGCCCCCGACCGGCGGCCGCATCGTGCGCAACCTGGTTGAGTTCGGCCAGTTCATGTACTCCCACATCACGTGGTTCTACGTGCTGAACGGCCTTGACTACTGCAGCCCGATCCACGCCGTCCAGGCCGACCCCAAGGCCGCGCTGGACGCCGCCGTGGACGCCGGCACCCCGCAGTTTGACGCGACCGGCCTGCAGCAGCGCCTGGCGAACTTCGCCGACAACGGCCAGCTCTCCATCTTCTCGGGCAACTGGTTTGACACCGAGGACGCGAAGGGCGGCTCGGCGTACCACCTGTCCGCCGAGCAGGACCTGATCGTCACCGCCCACTACCTGCAGGCGCTTGAGATGCAGGCCAAGGCTGCCGAGATCAACGGCATCCTGGGCGGCAAGATGCCCCACGTCACGACCTTCACCCCCGGCGGCAGCGCCTTCGTGCCGAACGCCGAGAAGATCGACGACGTGAAGTACCGCGCCGACGAGATCGCCGCCTGGGTGCACAGCACCCTGTGGCCCGACGCCAAGATCCTCGCCTCCGCCTACGCGGACGGCTTCGAGTACGGCAAGGGCATCGGCATGTTCGGCGCCTGGGGCGTCTTTGAGACCGAGTCCTTTGAGATCAACGACCGCTACATGCCGGCCGGCATCCTGGTCCCGAACGCCGACGGCACGGACTGGACGCTGGAGGACGTGGATCTCTCCAAGATCACCGAGAGCACTAAGCACGCCTACTACAAGGACCACGACCCGGTGAACCCGCTGGAGGGCATCACCGAGCCCTGGTACCCGGCCGAGGGCGCGACGCACGACGGCAAGTACTCCTGGTGCAAGGCCCCGCGCTACGACGGCAAGCCGCTTGAGGTCGGTTCGCTGGCCCGCGTGCTCGTCGCCTACAAGCGTGGCGTGCCGCGCATCGTCGAGCTCGTGGACGAGCTGCTCGAGGCGCTTGGCCAGGCCGGCAACCTCGCGATCCTGAACTCCGTGACCGGCCGCATCGCCGCGCGCGCCTGCGAGACGGTGTACCTCTCCGAGAAGTTCCAGGAGGAGGTCCAGAAGCTCATCGACTACATGGCCGAGGGCGGCGACGAGTGGTACATCAAGCCCACGAACACCACCGGCACCGGCGAGGGCCTCTGGGAGGCCCCGCGTGGCGCGCTGTACCACTGCGAGAAGGTCACGAACGACAACATCGACAAGTACCAGATCATCATCCCGTCCACGTGGAACCTCGGTCCGCGTGACGAGAACGACGTGCCCGGCCCGCTTGAGCAGGCCCTTGTCGGCACGGAGGTCGTGGACATCGAGAAGCCGATCAAGGCCCTGCGCATCATCCACAGCTTTGACCCGTGCACCGCGTGCTCCGTTCACGTCTTTGAGCCGAAGACGGGCAAGGAGTTCACGACGGTCGAGAGCCCTTGGGGGGTGAGGTAAATGCATCTTGCTCACTATCGTGAGGCCCACCCGTTGCCCTTTGTCATCACGCACTGGATCAACGCGGTCTGCATGTTCGCCCTGATTCTGACGGGCTTCTACATTCATTACCCGCTGTTCGGCGGCATCATGGGCATCTGCCGCGGCATCCACGTCGCGTGCGGCATCGTGATCACCATCAACTGCATCTGCCGCGTGATCCTGGCCTTCATCGTGAAGTCCGCGCCGACCGGCGGCACCCGCTCGGTCGTCCGCGACTTCAAGACCTGGCTGCCGCAGCAGAACAACCGTCACCAGCTGGTGCAGTGGATCCGCTACTACCTGTTCTTCCGCAAGACGCACCCGCTCGGAGCCAAGCTCGGCGTCCCGCAGAAGATCTCCTACCTGCTGATCGCCCCGCTGCTGCTCTTCATGGCGTGGACCGGCTTCAGCCTGTGGATCCCGACGAGCACCTGGGCCATCAACGCCTTCCTGGTCAACGCCTGGGGTGTCATGACCGTGCGCGTGGTGCACTACTTCATGATGTTCGTGTTCATCATCTTCATGTGCATCCACCTGTACCTGGCGAACATCGAGGGCGTCGCGCCCACCAAGCTGATGTTCTTCCGCACCGAGGCCCCGGGTCTGGTCTACGACCCGGAGAAGCGCAACATCGTCGGCTTCGACGGCCTTGGCAAGGAGCCCAGCATGGGCGAGCCCACCAAGAAGATCGACCTGGACAAGGCTGGCGTCCGCTGCTAGTCCACGTGCCCGCCTCCGCGTGAGGCGCGCATCCGAGTCCTCGCAGGGGCCCGGGACCTGCCGAAAGGCGCGTCCCGGGTCCCTTTTTTGCGTGCGCGGGCGGATGACGTGGGCGGCGCGCGCGGCCCGTGTGTGAGGGGCTGCGCGCAGGCCGCGCGTGGGCGCACTCACAGGGCAACCACACGAACGTGGTTGTATGGCGCACGGCAGCCTCGTCGCAACGGCGGGCGATGACGACCAGACGAAGGGAACGACCATGAACGACGCCTCCAAGGCACTCGCGCAGTTCAAGAAGGCCAAC
>CACZRK010000104.1 GCA_902783515.1 uncultured Coriobacteriaceae bacterium
AGACGACGCGGGCGGCGCAGGCCTCCCAGGCGGCGCAGGCGTCCGAGACCCCGCAGGCAGGCGAGCCAGCGCGCAGCCCCCGGCCGAACGCCGTGCTCGCCGCCGTGCTCGACAGCAAGCTCGCGAGCCCGGACGCGCCCGCCTTCCGCGCGCACGGCTGCCGCGCGACCACGTACGGCGAGCTGTGGGACACGTCCACGCGCATCGCCGGCGAGCTCGCCGCGCGCACCAGCGACCGCGCGCCGATCGTCGTGATCGGCCCGAAGTCCGCGATGACCGTCGCCACGTTCCTCGCGTGCCTGCGCAGCGGCCACGCCTTCGTCCCGATGGACGTGTCCATGCCAGCGACGCGTATCCGCGACGTCGTCGACCAGATCGAGGCCGGCGAGGGCGGCCGCGCGCTCGTCATCGCCACGACCAGCCCGGACGACCCCGACGTCGCCGACGTCATCCCGCAGGACTGCCTGTACGCGCTCGACCTGATCGCCGACTCCTACCGCCGCCGCGGCCGCACGGAGCGCGACGACGTCGCCGGCCACCCCGCGCCCGTGGCGACGCTGTACGAGCCCTCCGAGCGCGACCGCTGGGTCCGCGGCGAGGAGACGCAGTACATCATCTTCACCTCCGGCTCCACCGGCCGCCCCAAGGGCATCGAGGTCACGGCCAACGACGTCGCGAACTTCGCGTGCTGGATGCACATGTTCCCCGTGGTCGCCGACCGTCGGCGGACCTTCCTGGACCAGGCGCCCTACTCCTTTGACCTCTCCGAGTACGGGCTGGTGGGCGCGCTCACGACGGGCGGCTGCCTGTACGCCATCGACGCGCACGCCAAGGACGACGCGCGCCTGCTCTACGAGGAGCTCGCCGAGTCGCAGGTGGACGTGTGGGTCTCCACGCCCTCGTTCGCCACGCTGTGCCTGGCGGATCCCACGTTTGACCGCAACCTCATGCCCCACGTCAGCCTGTTCCTGTTCTGCGGCGAGACGCTCGGCCACCGCACCGCGTCCATGCTCGCCAAGCGCTTCCCCCACGCCCGCGTCGCGAACACGTACGGCCCGACCGAGTCGACCGTCGCGGTGACGTACTGCGAGGTCACGCCCGAGATGCTCGCCAGCGACGACGCCCTGCCGGTCGGCCGCCCGCGCCCCGGCACCCAGCTGCGCATCATGGGCACCGACGCCGAGGGCGGCCTCGCCGACGAACTGCCGCGCGGCGAGACCGGCGAGATCGTGATCGTGGGCGACACCGTGGCCAAGGACTACTACCACAACCCCGCCAAGACCGAGGCCGCCTTCTTCCCCGCCACGTTCTCCGACGGCCGGCCCACCCGCGCGTACCGCACCGGCGACCTCGGGTACCTGGACGAGGGCGGCATGCTGCACTACCTGGGCCGCAACGACTCGCTCGTGAAGATGAACGGCTTCCGCATCGAGCTCGGCGACGTCGAGAACAACCTGGCGTCGCTCGCGGGCGTCGGGCAGGCCGCGATCGTCCCCGTGCGCCGCAACGGCGAGGTCACGAACCTGCGCGGCTTCGTCGTGCTCGACCACGACGAGCCGACCGAGGACGAGACGCCGCGCCGCCTGCGCGAGCGCCTGGGCGAGCTCGTCCCCGCCTACATGCTGCCGCGCCGCATCGCCGTGCTGCCCGAGATGCCGCTGACGGCCAACGGGAAGATCGACCGCAAGGCGCTCGTGGCGATGTAGGCGGGCGCGGGCGATCGATGACGACGGGCCCGCGCGGCCGCTGACGGCGTGACGCGCATACGCCGTCGCGGTACCATACACGTCGTGCGGCCCGCGCGGGCCGCACGGCCCTGACGCGGAACCTACGGACAGGATTGACGGCGAACTCACGATGTCGTTCTTCTCAGACCCCAGCTTTTTCGTGCTGACCGTGGCGGCCGTCTGCGGCGCCGCGTTCCTCGGCCTCACCGAGCGCCCGCTGCGCCGCTACGGCATGGGCGTCAGCCTGATCATGCTCGTCTGCCTGTTCTGCAAAACGCCCGTGCAGGGCGCCTACGCCGCGGCGGTGATGGTCGTGTGCTGCCTCGCGGCGCAGTGGCTGCTGCGTCGCCCCCGCAGCGGGCGTCGCTTCGTCGCCTGCCTGCTCGTCACGGTGGCGCCGCTCGTCGTGTGCAAGGTGACCTCGGCGTTCAGCAGTAGCGCGCTCGGGTTCATCGGCATCTCCTACCTGACCTTCCGCGCGGTGCAGGTGCTCGTGGAGACGCGCGACGGCCTGATCGAGCGCATGAACCCGTTTGACTACCTGTACTTCCTCGCGTTCTTCCCCACGTTCACGAGCGGCCCCATCGACCGCAGCCGCCGGTTCGTGGAGGACCTGGGCCGCGTGCCGAGCCGCGACGAGTACGGGCAGATGCTCGGGCGCGGCATCCTGCTGGTGCTGTGCGGCATGGTGTACAAGATGGTGCTCGCCGCCGTCGTGAACCAGTGGAACGTGCAGGTCGCCTGGGGAGCCGGCGCGCTCGGGAGCGCGTTCGGCCCCGCCCTGCTCGACCAGGTCCGCATCTGCTACGCCTACGGCCTGTACCTGTTCTTTGACTTCGCCGGCTACAGCATGATGGCGATGGGCGTGGGCTACGCCCTGGGCGTGCGCGTCCCGCGCAACTTCCGCTCGCCGTTCGCCGCCGTGGACATCAAGGACTTCTGGAACCGCTGGCACATCACGCTGTCCACGTGGCTGCGCGACTTCGTGTTCATGCGGCTGGCGCGCACGATGATGCGCCACCACCTCTTTGCCGGCCCGAAGGTGCCCGCACGCGTCGCGCGCCTGCGCACCTCGCAGCTCGCCCTAGTCACCAACATGCTGGTCATGGGCGCCTGGCACGGCCTGACGGTGGACTACCTCGCCTACGGCCTGTACCACGGCGTCCTGCTTGCGGCGCTTGAGGGCTGGGAGAAGACCGGGTTCTACAAGCGCCACCACCAGCAGGCGTGGTACCGCACGCTGTCGTGGTTCATCACGATGCAGCTGGCGTTCTTTGGGTTCGCCCTGTTCTCGGGGCAGGTCTCGATGCTCGTGAAGGGAGCACTGTCATGACGAAGATGACGCACGAGGAGCTTGAGAAGCGCATCCTGGACATGCTCGCGGACGTCTGCGGCGACGACGCGGTCCGCGACCCGTCGCTGCGCGACGCCGACCTGTTTGAGGAGGGCTTCCTGGACTCCATGGCGGCCGTCGAGCTGCTGCTGGACATCGAGGACCAGCTGGGCGTGAGCATCGCCCCGACCGAGGTCGCGCGCGACCAGATGAACACGCCCAACCTGATCATCCACCAGGTTGAGATCCGCATGGCGTAGGAAGCGCGCGGGACTGGCAGGGCACGACGAGGGCCGCGGGCGGCGAGGCGCCGCCGAGGGCCGACGGGATCGGATCATGAGCGACACGAGCGACACGACGTCAGACACGCGGGCCACGGCGCCCGACACGAAGACAGGCACCGCCTCGCCCGCCGGCGACGCGCCGCGGGCGAGGGTCGGCTACGGCCCCACCCGCCGCCAGGTGCTGCATGCCTGCGGCATCGGCCTCGCGGCGACGGCGCTGGGCCTCGGCATCGCCGACCGGCGCCTGCTGCCGGCGCTGGAC